>WTCC01000034.1 GCA_013138755.1 Gammaproteobacteria bacterium | reverse complement strand
CTACCGCTTTAAAGGGCTGATTATACTCGTAGTATTGTGTAAATCAATAGGTTGGTTTTGACTCTGTTTTTTAATATTTACTGGGTTCTTTTTATTTGGCATTGCGGTTATCGCACCGCGGGCGAGTTACTCTTTTGCTACAGCCCAAAAGAGTAACCAGAAAAGGCCGCCACTACAGCTTCGCCCCGTAAAAGACACGGGGTTCCCATTGAGTCAGCACCGTTATCATGCTGTGAAAAAACTCGCAAAAGACGCTCAGACAGTTTTCACAGAAAGCTCATGACAACAGCACTGCCTCAATGGCTTTGCTTAAGGTGGATTAACATCAAAAGAATAAGCAGCATTAATTACGACTAGGCTATTTACGTGATGACTCTTGTTCTTGTTTGTCTTTATTGCTTTAAAGTCCATCTTTGTTTGCTGGATAGTGCGGTGTTGGTAGAGGAAATTCGCCAAGGACGGCGCATCAGAGCGACTCGTTGGCAACGCTGTGGCATTCAGGCACCCCGAGCGCTTTTCTCGGGGCAAGCAAAGCAGGATGGCATTCTTTTGGTTACTTTTCTTTTGCTATTGAAAGAAAAGTAACTCGCCCGCGGTGCGATAACCGCAATGCCAAATAAAAAGAACCCAGTAAATACCAAAAAACAGAACCCATCAAACAATAAAAAAGGCGGCTACTGTTAAACAGTAAGCCGCCTTTTGAGCAACAAAAGATTGCCAATCTAATTACATGCCGTGAGCAAATCCAACCATGCAAAGAAGCATAGGAATCGATAAGGCTGTATTAGTGCGTGATGCTAAAAGAGCTACTTTCTTGCATCTAGCAATTGTGTCCGCATCGTGTGACATACCATCTAGACCAAGAATTTTTTTCTGGTTTGGCCAAATAAGTACCCATACATTAAATAACATGATAGTACCTAACCACGCACCCATGCCAATAATCGCCATGGGGCCTTGAAAAGAGAAGTCATTGAAAGTAAACGCAAGATGTATACCCTGCATGCCACCGCCGACTGTTACCAGTGCGCTAAGGCCAGTCAACCAGGTTACTGCAGCTGCCATACGGAACCATAATAGTGCAGTCGGAGCGATGTATTTGTTGATAGCTGCAGGTTGCGGACCATCTGGATTAGCAAGTGCCGCACCAACGCCTGGAACTTGAACAAAGTTGAAGTAGTAAAGTAAGCCAATCCATACCACGCCAGCCATAACGTGTAACCAGACCATACCTGCTGCTTTAAGACCATCAGCGCCTGTTCCCATGCCAAAAGCAACTGCTAGGGCTAATATAAAACCAACGGCTATTGTGCCCTTGATAGATAATAATGGATTCATGATTTTCTCCTGAATTTTTTAAAGTAAGACGATAGTTTTTTTGCTTTTCTGCTGGGCGCAACGTTAGGGTAGTCGAGTGTATAATGCAACTCTTAATTAATGGTTTTGTTGTAATTATTATCAATAAAAACAGTATATTCCATACAGATTTAAGTGTTATTTATTTTACGGATATTCTTAATGGATGCAATAAATCTAAGCATTTTTGCCAATCGTATCGATGCGATTTGTGGCGAGATGGGGGTTACGTTACAGAAGTCAGCATTTTCCCCTAATATTCGTGATCGTCTCGATTATTCCTGCGCTATTTTTGATGCTGATGGGGAGTTGTGTGCGCAAGCAGCACATATTCCAGTGCATCTTGGCAGTATGGCGTTTGCTATGCGAGATGTAGTGTCATTATTTGACTGGTCCGCAGGCGATATGATGGTGCTTAATGACCCATATAAAGGCGGGACACATCTACCTGATGTGACGCTGATTGCACCAATGTTCATTAATAATGATTTGATTGGATTTGTCGCTAATCGTGCGCATCATGCCGACATTGGCAGCGAAACGCCTGGTTCTATGCCGTTATCGTCAGATTTGTCAGATGAAGGGCTAATAATAGAACCAGCATTGTTAGTTCGTGGTGGCGAGGTGGAAGAAAGCTTTTTCGATGAATTGATGGCGCATATGCGAAACCCGAAAGAGTCAGCTGGTGACTTTATTGCGCAAATCGCGTCAAATCGACGAGGATTGATGCGTTTAGAAGCGTTAATAACAAAAATTGGCGTGGATGACTATTTACAGAGTCTCCAATACCTCAATAACTATGCGGCTGCATTGGCTAAAAATAGTTTGTTAGATATTGCTGACGGTGAATATGTTTTTTCAGATGTGCTGGACGATGATGGTCAGGGTAATAACGATATTGTTATCAAGGCTAAAATCATATTTGATGAAGGCACGATTACGGTAGACTTTTCCGACAGTAACCACCAGGTTGATGGCAACATCAATTGTCCCTTATCAGTAACAGCCGCAGCGGTGTATTATGTCTTTCGTTGTCTGATGCCCGCTCAGACACCCGCATGCTCGGGTAGTTTTAGCCATATAAAACTGCTGGCACCAGAGGGCAGCGTAGTAAATGCCTGTTTTCCTGCAGCTGTTGCCGCTGGTAACGTTGAAACGAGCACGAGAATTGTTGATGTTATGTTGGGTGCACTAGCAAAAGCCCTACCTGAAAAAATACCTGCAGCCAGTCACGGCAGTATGAATAATTTGGCGATGGGTTATGCCGGCGGTGAGGTCGGTAATGAAAAAGGTCCTGCCTGGGATTATTACGAGACCATCGGTGGCGGCATGGGTGCAAGCATGATTTCCAATGGTCTTGATGCTGTGCAGACGCATATGACGAACACCTTGAATACCCCTGTTGAATCTTTGGAAATGAAATACCCTTTAAGGATTTTACGGTATCAATTGCGAAAAAATTCTGCGGGTGAAGGTAAGTATAAGGGCGGCGAAGGTCTGCTCAGGGAATACGAGTTTCTGGCACCTGCGCAGGCAACATTATTAACGGAAAGACGTAGGCATCAGCCGTGGGGATTAGCCGGTGGGCGTGCAGGAGCTGCCGCATGTAATTATTTGAATGAAAGTGAACTGCCGGGAAAATGTAGTTTACAGATTAATCCAGGTGACACTCTATTGATTGCGACGGCGGGTGGAGGCGGTTATCAATCAAGTGATAAAACTGAGCAGTGAAGTGGTATCATCGAAAATAATTTTTATTGAAGAGGTTAATCGTTAACGTAGCATGTGTGGAATAAGTGGTGAATTAAGGTTTGATGGGCAAAGTCCAGACCGTGAAGGCTTGCAAGCCATGCTGGCTAAACTGGAGCGACGAGGTCCCGATAGCGAAGGCTCTTACTTTAAAGATGGGTTGGCGCTCGGTCATCGACGACTTGCCATTATTGATTTATCTGAAAGATCTAACCAGCCAATGCATGATGAAAAGCATGGCTTGTCGTTAGTCTTTAATGGCACTATCTATAATTATCCCGCGTTACGAAAAGAGCTGCAATTTTGCGGACATCAATTTAAGTCGGAAGGTGATAGCGAAGTTATCTTAAAAGCGTATGCTGAATGGGGTGTGAAATGTTTGCAGCGACTCCATGGTATGTTTGCCTTTGCAATCTGGGATGATAAGCAAAAGAAATTATTTGTTGCTCGCGATCGTGTTGGTATTAAGCCTCTATATTTTTCTATAAACAATGATCGACTGTTATTCGCTTCAACCACACAGGCTATCATGGCTGGCGACAAATCAATCAGTAGCGAGCTTGACCCTCTAGCATTACACAATTTATTTAGTTTACATGCAGTGGTGCCGGCGCCAAGAACTGTGTTGCAAGAAATAAAAAAAGTACAACCGGCACATTATATGTTGTTTGATACTGCTGGAAACGTTGAAGAACATCGATATTGGACATTGCTGGCGACCAGACCTCGGCATGCAATGGATGAAGATGAGTGGATTGACGCTATTCATACTTCATTAAAACAAGCAGTACATCGACGGAAAACGATAGCTGATGTTCCTGTTGGGGTTTTGTTGTCAGGTGGTCTGGACTCAAGTCTGTTGGTCGCGTTGTTAAGTGAAGCCGGTGTGTCTGGTTTAAAGACGTATTCAGTCGGTTTTGAGGATCACCCTGATGAGAAAGGCGATGAATTTGAATACTCAGATTTAGTTGCAGAAACATTCGGTACAGATCATCAGCGTTTTGTGGTGAGCAACAGTGAAGTGTTGCCGCGTTTGCCCGAAGCGTTTGCCAACATGACCGAGCCGATGTTTGGTCAGGATGCTATCGCGTTTTATCTATTGTCCGAAGTCATCTCAAAAGAGATTAAAGTGGTGCAGAGTGGCCAGGGAGCAGATGAAGTCTTCGGCGGTTATTTTTGGTATCCACAGATGCATTATTCGATCGACCAGGGCATCGGTCGCTTTAGTAAACATTATTTTGATCGGTCACATGATGAATACCTGGAGATGATGTCAGAAAATTATCATGTCGAAGATTATACTTCCGCCTTAATCGAAGCAAAGCTCAATAGTTTTGAGGCGGATGAATATATCGACCGGGTGCTTGCATTAGATGTGACAACGTTGATAGTCGATGATCCAGTCAAGCGGGTAGATAATATGACCATGGCCTGGGGGTTAGAGGCCAGGGTCCCGTTTCTTGATCAAAATCTTATCGAACTTGCGGCACGGATGCCGGTTGAATATAAATTGCCCAACGGTGGCAAGCATGTGCTCAAGCAGATCTCTAGGGGGTTGTTGCCTGATAAGATTATCGATCGTAGCAAAGCGTATTTCCCTATGCCGGCGCTGAAATTTGTTCAGGGCGAGTTCCTGGAATTTATGCGTGAGATATTATTAAACGATTCAGCAAAGCGTCGAGGTTTATACAATCCGGCCTATGTTGAAAAATTACTCAAAAATCCGAATGACTGGTTAACGCAGTTGCAAGGCAATAAATTGTGGCATCTGACCGCGTTAGAACTGTGGCTGCAACAAAATATTGATAATAAATAATACGTTAAGTTGTTGAAATTATTTGTTTAGTCCACATATAGTGTTTAGCCCATTGTTCGTTAGGGTTTATTAGTGATAACTCGGGGTATAATTCCCCTATATTTATACAGAAATAGGTGTTTGAAATGGCTGATGTTTTAGAAAGAATTGATGAGCAAGTTAAAGGCAATAAAGTGATGATCTTTATGAAAGGTACACCGCAATTTCCGCAATGTGGTTTTTCAGGTCGTACCGTCGAGGCGTTGAAACAGGTGGGCGAAGAGTTTGGTTATTGCAATGTGCTCGCTGATCCAGAAATTTTTCAGAATTTGCCACGTTATGCTGATTGGCCAACATTTCCACAGGTTTATGTTAATGGTGAGTTAATTGGTGGTTGTGATATCACACTGGAAATGTTCGAGAACGGTGATCTGAAGAAAATGATAACTGAAGCAGCTTAGATAATCTTCATGCGGTACCAGTAAAGATATTCGGCTGGCATTGCTGAATAAAAAAGCCACTCATGATGAGTGGCTTTTTTATTGCGAAATGGTGAGCGTGGATTAATAGGCAATGTTTAGACTTAAGTCCAAACGGGCTTGATCTAATTTCTTGTAAGCGAGATTCAGCATCTGCTCTTCGGAAATTATTGTTTCATCTCCACGATAGTAATGTACGCCTATGCAGCCATTAATATTTAAGTTGCCCGCCGATGTTTTATAGGAGCGATTATTAATCATACTGAGTATGCGTTCAATCGAAGTAGGTTTGTAGTCTTTGGTTTTAGTGTGATGCATTACGATGCCAAAAATATTGTTATCCAACCTGGCAATAATATCGGTTGGTCTAACGGCACGGCTTAAGCGCCGGTATTGACTGATTAGAATTTCATTGACAATGAATTCATCATGGGCTCTTTCGATGCTGCCTAACTCGCGTAGCTCTATCAATGCAAGGCAAACGCCACCGTGTCGAGATGATGCCTGTAGTAGATGAGATTTTAAATTTTTCATTAAAAATGACAGATTTCCGGCACCAGTCAGTTCGTCAACCAGTGCCATCTGTTTTAATGTCTGAATTGTTTCGTGCATCTGGCGTGATGTCTCGAGTAGATCGTTTTGCAGGCTAGCGACACGAGCCGCGGCATTAACTCTTGCGGCCAGCTCTTGAGGGTTTGGTGGTTTGCACAGGTAATCATCGACACCATGGTCAAATGCTTTCACTAGGTAGTCCATGCCATCATGTGCAGTAAATAGGATAATAGCGGTGTAGATACCTTTCTCTTCATCACGTTGACGGATGAGTTGAGTGAGCTCCAGACCATCCATCTCAGGCATCATCCAGTCCGCCAGTATGACGTCAGCGGGCTTCTGTTCTAGCATGGCTAATGCTTCGGTCGCACTGTCAGCCATGCGAACGCCATTATAGCCGGCTTTTTTTAGTGCGGTTTTTACGACGATGCGGCTAAATTGTAAATCATCGACGATGATAATTGAGAGGTCTGTGCTGCTCATGACTCTGGAGTTCCGTCCGTTGGACGTTGTGTTAAATATTAATAGTGGTGAAACTATAGCTAAATTTTTACAGATTTTCCTTGTTATTTGGTATCTACTACCAATTTTTCTGCTTTAGAAATTAACCATTTGATTGTTCATCGCTCCAGACTGGACCAGATGTTTCAGTCCAGCGATTGGATATGGCGCAAAACAATTTAGCTGTTTGACTGGCATCGTATAGAGCAGAATGCGCTTCATTGTTGTCCCAGCTAAGTCCAGCAGCCTGTGCGGCTCGGGACAATACGGTTTGGCCATAGGCGAGTCCTGCTAGACTAACGGTATCAAACATGCTGAATGGGTGAAACGGGTTTCGTGATATTTTATTGCGCTCTGCTGCGGCAAAAATAAAGTCACGGTCCAGTGTCGTGTTGTGACCTATCATGATGGCGCGTTTGCATTTATGTTGTTTCATTTCTTTATTGATGAAACGAAATAGTTCGCGAACGCCGGTTTCTTCATCTTTGGCGGTAGCCACGCGAAAGGGGTGATGCGGATCTATGCCGTTAACCTCCATCGAAGCGGGCTCCATGTTGGCGCCTTCAAATGGATTGATGTGGCAGTGGTATTCATTATTGGTCGTCATATTACCGGCATCATCAATCTTTAAGGTGATTGCGCCTATTTCCAGTAAGGCATCTTTTTTCTCATCGAAGCCGCCAGTTTCAACATCGATAACGACTGGGTAATAGCCGCGAAAGCGTCTTGCCATTAATTTAAATTCATTTTCACTCATGATACTTTGATAATAGTTCTGCGTTAGTTATTCGGCGTTTATTATTGATTGGCCAGTTTCCAGTGGATGGTCTGACCGGCCAAAAATGGCACTAATGTTTCGTTGCCCAGTGGATATTCCTTTGGAATCGTCCAGTCTTCTTTGTTAAGCGTGATGCTCTTGCTGTTGCGGGGTAGCCCGTAAAAATCAGGGCCATTAAAACTGGCAAAAGCTTCCAGTTTATCTAAAACGCCTTGTTGCTCGAAAATAGTGGTGTAAATTTCTATTGCAGCATGCGCAGAAAATATGCCGGCACAACCACAAGCACTTTCTTTTTTGT
>WTCC01000272.1 GCA_013138755.1 Gammaproteobacteria bacterium | reverse complement strand
TCAGGCAATATCGTTATTGATGATAGTCAGCGGATGGCCAATGATCTTAAAGCAAACCTGCCTTTTGCCTGGTTCCCGGGGCCTAATTTTAATATTGAAAGTTTAATATTCATCTGGCGTACTTTACGTGCCCGATTAGGCATTAAATTTGGTGAGTTATTAACGGCAAAAAACCTGGGAAATATCGATCATATAAAACCTGTCTCCGTCTTTGTCAATGTGACTTCCGATGGTTATCGAGCAAATTATGCAACGGTTTGTGAGTGGATTAAACAACAGGCACCCAGTGAGATAACGGCTTTGTACCATGCTGGTCTGGTTAAAATTATCGCCACCAAATGCAACTCACGAGGCATTCATTTAGCACAGCTGGGTGAAACGGCCTTAGAGGCATTAATAGATATCAAAGATAATTCTGGTTTTGTTGTTAGCGTTGGAGAAAGTGCCATATTAACACTGGATATGTTAGATATCCCTTCTTACCGCATTGGCAGGATTCATTCAAAAATTGCGGCCAGTTTTATGGGGTTAAACATTGATGATAGTTATATTCAATGGGTACCAGCAGGACTCAGGCCCAGCCTTGCTTATCCAACACCGATACAAACACCGCTAGAGTTTAGTCAGGAGTTAAATAGTGAAAACTATCAACAGTGTGTAAATTTATTGGGTGAAACAGAAGTATTAAAACAATTACGAGAGGATGTTGATTCTTTTGGCTCACCTGTAAAACAGGTATTGTCTCGCTTATTACAAAAGACAACGACAGAGGTAAGTTCTGCTCTGTCATCCAGCATGATCACGGGCTTGCATGAGGATGGTTCACCGTGGTCCGGAGCCATGGCAATAGTTAAACAATTAGACAGTCAGCTGTGGAATTTTGACACCTTATTAACACAACAAAGCAACGATACCGTATTGTCTCTTACCGAGCGTTTTTTCAGGGAATCAACAAGTCAGCAGAAACAGACTTATATTGCCTGGAATGGTGGTTACATACTCAATGCAGAACTGGTGGGAAAATTAGCTTTATCAGAAAAGTATATTGGCAGTCCCCTGGGATTATTAATAAAAAATGGTGAACTGCTGTCCTTGCCTTTATTTAATAAACCGGTGTTGAGTTTTTTGGACAGCGGGAAAATCAGCATAAGAGAAGCCAATTTAGCACAAGGTTTTACCGTAGGTGAAGCGGAAGACGGTCCTGTTTATACATTTGAAGCAACGGGACGTAATGAGCTGATCAAAAAAACCCTGTGTTATTTTGATTTAATGTTTGAACAGGAAACAGTTTTCAATGAAAACCATATTTTTTACTATATCTCTGGCAATACCATTATTAAGGTCATCAAGGATCAATCACAGGAGATTGTGTTAAACCCTGTCGGGGTAAGTTTGGCTTTTCCAGCAGACCAGGCACCGGCCAGCTGGGTTGAAGGCACTAAACTCAGTTTGAACATAACCGGCTGGGAGAATGTTGTTAATGCCATAGAAGCAGGGCCGCGTCTTGTTCGTGATGGTGAAGAGTCAATTGAAATGCAGGCTGGTGGATGGAAAACACAAAAATCAATCGCAACCCAGGCAGCCCGAGTCGATTTTATGGATATGCGTGGCCCTAAAATAGGGGTAGGCATCAATGATGCCGGGGAATTAATCGTGGTGGCAATCAATGGGCGTATTCGTGAAAGTGTCGGTACTACCCATATAGAATTAGCAAAAATATTTTTACAGCAGGGGGCAAAACAGGCGATGGGTTTTGATCCTGGTGGTAGTGTGACTTTGGTTGTTGATGGCTTGCAATTGAATATTACACCGTATAACAAAGATTATGAAAAAAGCCCTTTATCCTTGCCGCCACAGGCTAGATTTGTGGGTAATGCTATTATCGGATATATCAATAATTAAATGTTGCTATCAGTGACTTTTGTAATAAAAAAGGTAGTTATTCACCACGAAGATCACGAAGGACACGAAGATGTAGTTGATCCATTGTCACAACCATGTAGCCGTATCAAAGAGTGTAAGAAGAGTTCACTTCAGCAGAATCAAGCATCTTGTGCTCTAATGTTAAATTCTTCGTGTTCTTCGTGAGCTTCGTGGTGAATAAATTATCAGGAACAATTTATCATGTAAGCCACGAAGGGGTGAGGCGCTAACTTACTGGCATTGAAAGCTATCCTTTTCATGAGTACTTTTAGTAAGTGTAACGATTAATAAAGGTAAATAAATGGATCAATATACAGAACAACGACCATGGGGAAGCTTTACTGTTCTTGTGGATGAGGATCATTTCAAAGCCAAACGCCTGGACGTTTTAGCGGGCAAGAGGTTATCGCTGCAATCACATAATCGTCGTTCTGAACACTGGATTATTGCGACCGGCCAGGCAAAAATCACTATTGGTAATGATGTTATAAATTACAATCAGGGACAGCATGTTTTTGTACCACTAAAAACCAGACATCGTATTGAGAATATTGGAGATACTTTGTTGACTATTGTTGAAGTACAATTAGGCGAATATTTTGGTGAAGATGATATTGTTCGTTATGAAGATGATTTTGATCGTCATAAATAATTAACAAAACTATGTAAGAATATGAGTTGTTGG
>WTCC01000201.1 GCA_013138755.1 Gammaproteobacteria bacterium | reverse complement strand
TCAACCGGTTGTTCGATTGAGGTGGGTCTGGATGAAGACGGTGAAGCGGTTGCTTCACGTGGCCTGGCAGATGCTGATGTAAATCGCGGCAAGTTATGCGTTAAAGGAATTTTCGAGCACGAACTGTTTCGTAAAACCGCAGGGCGCGGTAACAAACCTTTGATGCGTGATAGTCATCAAGACGAATTTGAAGAAGTGACCTGGAAGCAGGCGATGGATCATACCGCCGATAAGATAAAAAGTATTCAGGCTGAACATGGTCGTGATTCGTTTGCGATTATCTCGACTGGTCAGATCATGACTGAAGAGTTTTATACGCTAGGCAAGTTGGCGCGTGGTGTTATCGGTACTAATAACTATGATGGCAATACAACATTATGTATGTCGTCATCCGTGTCTGGCTACAAGCGTTCTTTTGGTTCAGACGGCCCGCCTGGATGTTATGACGATTTTGATCACACCGAATGTCTGTTGGCATTTGGTTCTAACCTGCCAGAACAACACCCTATTATCTATTGGCGCTTAACTGAGGCGTTAGAGAAAAGAAAGTTCCCGGTCATCGTGGTTGATCCGCGCGTTACTATGTTTGCGCAGAAAGCTGATATACATTTGCCTGTCGCTCCGGGTACTGATTTAGTTTTATTAAATGCACTATCACACGTTATTTTAGAAGAAGGTCTTGCCGATGACGATTACATTCGTAATAGTACGGTTGGCTACGATGAGTTTAGCGCCTTAGTAAAAGAGTATGATCCTGAAAGTGCCTCGAAGATCTGTGGCATCGATGCTGACATGATTCGTAAGGTGGCGCGTCTGTACGCCAAAGCAGGTTCAGCGATGACTATCTGGACCATGGGTATCAATCAAAGCACACACGGCTCTGATGGCGTCTGTGCGATAAATAATTTAAATCTGGTCACAGGCAATATCGGTAAGCCGGGTGGCTCATCTTTATCGATCACCGGTCAGTGTAATGCTATGGGCACACGCGAGTGGTCTTCATGCTCTGGTCTACCGGGTTATCGCGCTTTAGAAAATGAAAAAGATCGTAGCGAGATTGCTGAATTTTGGGGCATTGATGTTGAAAAATTCCCGAAAAAACGTGGCATGTTTATGACAGATATTTTACCGGCAATCGAAACCGGTGAGATAAGAGGTCTGTGGTTAATTGCAACCAATCCGATGACTTCAATGGCGAATACCGACTTGATGCGTAAGCTGCTCGCTAAGTTAGATTTTATGGTGGTACAGGATGCTTACGCTGATGTCGAAACCAATCAATACTCCCACGTGTTTTTACCGTCAGCAGTATGGGCAGAAAAAGAAGGCTGCTTCACCAATACCGAACGCCGTGTCAATTTAATTCGTAATGTCGTCAAACCGCATGGCGAATCAAAAACAGATCTGGAGATATTTAATCAGATGGCAACACGTTTTGAAGGCGGGAATAAGATGGTTTTCCCTGAAACCGCAGAAGGCGTGTTTGATGAATTAAAACAATTATCAAAAGGACGTATGCTGGATTATTCCGGCATGACCTACGACAAGATCGAAGAGAGTCGTGGCATACAGTGGCCTTGTAATGAAGACACTGCGCCAGAAGGTTCGCAGAGACTTTATACTGACGGCGTGTTCCAGTTTCCTGACGGTAAAGCAAAATTACTTGCATTACCTTTTGTTGATGATAATGAAAGACCCAACGATGAATACCCGTTCTGGTTGAACTCAGGTCGTGTTGTTGAGCATTTCCATACACGCACGCGTACAGGAAAAGTTGGTAACGCAAACAAGTTTTCACCGACACCGTATATGGAGATGAATCCACAGGCCGCTGAAAAGTTAGGTATCGAACATGGTTCGTACGTGAAAGTTCTGTCTATTCGCGGTGATGCGACAGTCATGGTGCAATGTACGCAGCGTATCGCGCCAGATGCAGTGTTTATCCCATTCCATTTTCATGAATGCGTTAATCGTATTGCGTTAGGTTTGCTTGATCCTCACTCAAGGCAACCGGCTTACAAACAATGCGCCGTTAAGGTTGAAGTGATTGCCGATCAGATAACGGCTGCAAAAGAAAATGTTGAGGCGCGAGCGTACTAAATGTTTAAGTACTTACGCCCAAAGGAGCAAGCATACGCCTTTCTGCGCGATGTCGAACACCCTGAGAAAAATCGATACGGAAAATCAATCGAAACAGTATCAGAGGATTCAGAACTACGTGGTCAGAGTTTGAATATTAATGGTGACAGTCGAGTCGGTGAGAATCCTAATCGATATAAGCAGCATGGTTTTTATTTTACTGCTGATAACTGTATCTCTTGCCATGCGTGTGAATCAGCTTGTTCAGAAAAAAATGATTTAGAACCGCATCAGGCTTTCCGTGCAGTGGGTTATGTCGAAGGCGGAGCGTATCCTGAATATACTCGCTTAAATATCTCGATGGCGTGTAATCACTGTGATGATCCTGTCTGTTTGAAAGGTTGTCCGACACGTGCCTACACAAAGTTTGCTGAGTATGGCGCTGTGTTACAAGACTCAGAGATCTGTTTTGGTTGTGGTTACTGTACATGGGTATGCCCATACAATGCACCGCAACTCGATCACAGTAAAGGTCATGTTTCAAAATGTAACATGTGCGTCGATCGTTTAGAGATTGGATTAAAGCCCGCATGTGTGTCTGCATGTCTTGCCGGTGCGTTAGATTTTGGCATCATGGAGACGACACCAGAAAATCGCGATGGTTTAGAGACCAGCATCCCTGGATTTCCGTCAACCGATATCACCCATCCAAATATTCGTTTTCAGCAAAAAAACAAATTACCAGACGAGATGTCTCGTACGGACAGCATGCCGGTGCGTTATAAGAAAAATGCACAGGGAAAATTTGAGCCGCATGTCGCTGAGAAGAGTGTCAGTGGTCAGGAAGCTAAGCTTGAGTGGAATATAAATAAGTTAAGTACACGTGAAAATCCGTTAGTCATTTTTACTTTGATATCACAAGCGGTTGTCGGTGCATTCATATTGCTGTTTATCGGACCGATGATAGGTATCGAAACATTAACGCCTGTAAAAAATCCGATAGCATGGCCGATGTTCTTGTTTGGTCTTATAGGGATTCAGACCATCGCACTGGTGCTATCGACTATGCATCTTGGTAAGCCGCATCGTTTTTACCGTGCCTTCAATAATTTGAGGTATTCACCGGTAAGTCGTGAAGTTGCGGGTATCGCTGTGTTTTACAACTTCATCGGTGGCTTTACTCTGTTGACCGGACTGCCGCAATTGTTTTTCTGGATACCTGATTCACTGTTGCAGTTGTTCGTATCGATAGCGGGATGGGGTGCAGTTGTGTCAGGTCTTGCAGCGATATATTTTATGCACAAAATCTATCGAATACCTGCGCGGCCATATTGGGATCACTGGCAAGTGGTTACCAGTTTTTACGGTAATGTTTTAACGCTTGGTCCAATGCTATTGGCGATGGTGTATGCCTCTATACAAGTGGCGAACGGAGAGTCGTGGGTGCATATCGCGCCGATCGTAGCTACTTGTGTCATCTTTGGTCTTGTGATGGAAGTGGTTGGTCTGTATTTCCATAAAAAAGATTTAATAACATCAGGTGGTGAAGGCGCGGCTGCGTACTTTGAGCAGTCGACAAAGTTTGGCAGAACCTATCTGGCAAGAAA
>WTCC01000361.1 GCA_013138755.1 Gammaproteobacteria bacterium | reverse complement strand
CTGCATAACTAATGTAAATGCCACTGTATAAGATCACTACTCAGAAACGTTATTCTTCAAAATTTAACGAAAATGATGACAGTTTGCACACGCATTCGTTACGTCAGCAACTTTATAATATTTAGGTGGATCTAAGCGCGCAAACATTTTCGCTGTTCCAATATCGCTGATGAAGCCTTCGATATGATCACTTATGACAAACTGATTAGTCTGTGTATGATCACCACTGAGACGTATTGCAAAGCCTTCCAGTCTGTTGAGTTCATCAACGATCTTTTGTTGCTGACTGGCGTCAGAAGGTGCTGCCTCTGCAACTAACTGGTTAAGCATCCCCATGCTTTCACCCATCCTTTGCATTAGAGATTCTACTTCTTTTTTCTCAAGGTAAGTAAAACCCTCTGGATATGTTAGTTCACGTATTTGAGCGCAGCCGATAATCGACAGGGCTGCTAGTAATAAAACGATGCTAGTCTTGAAGACACATTCCACCTGAATCACCTTTTGTTTATTTATTCCTTAGTTTAACAATAAAAGAAAACAGATTACGATTATAAAAGAGTATTGAGTTAAAATGTATGTGTATACGACCACAGAGTGCTGCTAGATTAATCTTTTCTGCTTAGAACAATTATTTACAGGTAAAACTATGATACAAAACAATTTTGAGCTGGCCCTTGAACTAATCGATGCAGCAAATAATGAAGATACAAATATAGAAAGCAGTGATGGTAAACAGTGGTCAAAAGAACTGCTTTATTCACACCGTATGACTGATATGCAGCAACGGTATGCACCTGATGCCGATGATGCGATGAAATTGGCGATGCGTGTACAACACATACAGCGTTGGAAATATCCACGTGACGAATATCCGATGGATCGCACGGGTTATCACCTGTGGCGAACTAACCTTTATACGTTCCATGCGGATACTGCTGCCGCTTTACTGGTTAAAGCTGGTTATGATGATGAATTCATCAATCGTGTGAAGCTCGCCGTCAGTAAGAAATCGCTTAAAACTAATCCGGATACCCGACTGCTTGAAGATGTCTCTGCGCTGGTATTTATCGAGCATTATATGCTCGCTTTCGTGGAAAAACATCCGGAATACGATGAGGAAAAGTGGCTATTAATTATAAAAAGAACATGGAATAAAATGACTGAAAAGGCGCATGACTTTGCTCTTTCTGGCAGTATCAAACTGCCAGAGTCACTGATACCACTCATTCAGAAAGCGGTTTCCGAATAGTGGGGCAGCACTCCTTTCTGTGATGACGATCAACATAAAAAAGTCAAAAAAGTTATGTATATACCACGGTAATTGCCTCGATGGCTTCGGTGCAGCCTGGGCCGTTCATTATGCATTGGGTGAAAACATTACATTCCATAAAGGCATCCACCAACAGTCACCGCCCGATGTAACTGGCCTTGATGTTATTCTGGTCGACTTCTCTTATAAAAAAGAGGTGCTGGAAGCCATGTTAAAAACAGCAGCTAGTATCACTATACTTGATCACCATATAACTGCTGAAGAAGACTTGTGTGGATTATTAAGCAACGGTCAGATAAATGGACTGTTCGATATGAGCAAGTCTGGCGCAATGCTTGCCTGGAACTGGTTTAATTCAGACCAGCAGGTACCTGAACTAATCAAACACATTCAGGATCGCGATCTGTGGCAATTTAAAATTGATGGCAGCAGAGAAATTAATGCTGCGCTTGCATCGTATCCATTTGATTTTGAGATTTGGGACAAACTCATGGCTGATAACAGTGGTGAACTTCAAATGCTAAAACGCGATGGTGAAGCTATCGAACGTAAACTGCAGAAAGATGTAAAGGATCTGATTGCGTCCGGCGTAAGGCGGATGACTATTGCTGGTTATGATGTGCCGGTACTTAACGCGCCATCTGTCTATGTCTCTGATGCCGGGCATATTATGTCTATCGGTGAACCCTTTGCCGCCTGCTACTGGGACCACCCTGATGGTCGCTCATTTAGTCTGCGTTCAAGTGATGACGGTATCGATGTTTCAGAGGTTGCAAAAAAATACGGCGGTGGCGGCCATAAGAAGGCTGCGGGGTTTACTGTTGGAATCGGTTGGGAAGGTGAGAATTAGAACAATTAAAGAGGGGCAAAGTGATTAACATATGACTCGCTCAACAATTAGTTAAATACGATGTTCAATGGAACATGCCCAATAAAGCATGCCCAATAAATCTGGTCTCACTGAAAACTTCCTTCTATATTTATTTGTACACCGTCAACTGAATCAATATATTCTTTGTTATCGATTTTTTCTTCATCCGTAAGCAATTTACCGCTCATATTAATATCTGATTTTGCTTGCTCCCTGTTTAGGATTTCAAATAGTTCACTCTGAGTTACTGCTGGCTCTTTATCTTTATTGAAAATGTCATCGTCATTTCTTTGGTGATCGATAGAAATATTATCTACTGATAGATTAAGGGCGGGCCTGATTTTTTTCTTAGTGGCTTTGTCAGGAGCCATTTTGACGTCAGTGGTCTTGTTAATGGCCTCGGTTTGCTCTTGCCCTGTGCACGCAGCAAAAAATAAACAGATAAAGATGACGTTAAGAATTCCTGGGCGCATCAATTATTATTACCTGGAAGTCTCTGAAGAAAGTTCATCTTGTGCCTGATGCGCTCTTGTCTTTTGTGAGTCTGCATCGTTGTATGGGTCTCGTTTGGCTTCTGTCGTATTTGAACATGAGCTTATCGATAAAGCGGTTAGTATTATTATGACGGCAGAGCTGGCAACAAGTTTCATCGGATAGTCCTCTAGTAAGTTTGGTTTATTGGTTACGATTTTATAAGAAAAGTTCAGCGCCTGACATGCGTTTTTTTAAGGCTGCTAACATACACAATGGTGCCAAGGGGTTATGATTGCAATAGTACTCAAATATAAGGTGTTAGTTCAATTTCTACTGTCATACAATAAACCTGTATAGATACATAAACTACGGAGGTTAAATTGCTCTACCAACTGGGCGCTGATCTATTGGTATTAATCCATCTGGCATTTATTGTCTTTGTTATCGTGGGCAGTGTCGCGGTATTGCGTTGGCCATGGTTTGTGTTATTGCATATTCCAGCGGTTATCTGGGGGGCTGTCGTTATGATAAATGGATGGTTGTGTCCTTTATCCCCCTGGGAGAACAGTCTCAGGCATTTGGCGGGTCAAGAAGGATACTCGGGTGGATTTATTGAATACTATATTATTCCGTTGATTTATCCTATGGAGCTAACCCGTGATACACAAGTGCTTGCAGGGATAATCGTGGTGGTTATTAATCTTTGTTTATATTGTTTTGTTATTTATCGGTTAATGCGTAATAGTGCTGTTGGCAATGAAAGGGGTGGTGACAAATATTAAGCATACGTAAACGCTACCGACTCATTTTCACCGGAGGGGGAGACGCTTTACCTTCTACAACGCGTTAATCCAGTCTGAGAGCTGTTGCTCGTACTCAGGCTGGCTTTGATAAAAACCGTTATTGTGACCACCGCGCATGCGTATGAACTGTTTCGGCTGATGCGCTGATTCAAAAACTTTTTTGCCTAGTTGAAAAGGCATGATTTCATCATCCGGGCTGTGTAATACCAGTACAGGAACATTAATGTGTCTGAGGTATTCGGCTGTATTGAAGTCATAACGTATGACGACTAGCCTCGCCAACACTTTGAATACATGTTTGGCGAAGTCACGCGCTGAACTTATCGTTGACTCTACTATCAAGCCGCGTGCTTGAACATCGGTCGCCAGTTTTGCTGCGACTGCGCCACCGAGTGATCTTCCGAAAATAATGATTTGATCTGGCTCAAAGCCTTTTTGTTCGGTGAGATAATGCCAGGCAGCGGTGGCATCACGGTAAAGGCCTTTTTCGCTCGGCTTGCCTTTGCTTTGGCCATAGCCCCGGTAATCGATAATTAACACATTGAGGCCAAGTCGATGAAATATTTCAATCGATTCTCGGCGATGGGAGATATTGCCAGCATTACCATGGAAGAACAGCAACACATGCTCTGATTTGGCTTGCGGAATATACCAGCCGTGTAACTGGATATTATCTTCTGTATTGAAGTTAGCCTCTTCGTATTCAAAACCCCAGTGTTCCGGTGTCTGTTCCAGTCCCGTTGTCGGAAAAAATATCATGTGAGATTGCTGAAAATACATCATGACATTCAGTAACAACAAACCGACAATGGAGTAAATCAGGAAGCTGGTCATTATTTTTTTCACGTGTTTATCAGTAATAAGTCCTGTGTGTTCGAGTTATTATATCGGGTATAAGCTTATACCGCTTAATATGTAAGCATTGTAGAATCAGTAGAGAATGGCTCTAGCGTCGCTTAGTTAAGAGAATATACACAATCAGGTAATAATCCATGTCAAACAAAGTAAAAACCTGGGTGTTACTTCGTGGTTTGACTCGTGAACATCGCCACTGGGATGATTTTCCGGAAAAACTACAACGATATTTTCCTGATGCACGGATCATCACGCCTGATCTGCCGGGTAATGGTGACCATGCAGATCTATCAAGCCCTGCCAGTATTCACGATATGATGCTTTTTTTACGTGAAGATATTGCATCGAGCATAGCCAGCGGCCCTGTGCATATCATTGGTTTATCTATGGGTGCCATGGTGGCGATCGAATGGATGAAGTCTTATCCGCAGGAATGTGCTGCAAGTGTATTGATTAATACCAGCCTCAAAGGCATCAGTCCTTTTTATCATCGGTTGCGAGCAAAAAATTATTATAATATTTTGTACTCGTTGTTCTCTAGTAATATCTATCGTCGAGAAAAAATCATATTAAAGTTGACCTCCAATCTTTATCTGAATACTGATCTGCTATTACAGCGCTGGGTATC
>WTCC01000276.1 GCA_013138755.1 Gammaproteobacteria bacterium | reverse complement strand
GCAATTTCACCACCGGTAATAATCATTCCATCATCAGTCGCGGTAGCATCAACCCCGATAGCTTGCAAACCTTCAGCCATAACTTGAATACGATCACTCTCTTTTACACGTAGTTCTTCAGCACCAGTAATAATCGTTTGCCCTTCAGCACAAGCTGCGGCCACAAACAACACAGGAAACTCATCGATTGCTAGCGGCACCAAACCTTCAGGGACATGAATACCTTTTAACTTTGCACTTTTAATACGGATATCAGCAACCGGTTCACCACCCACTTCTTGCTGGTTTGACGTCGTTATGTCCGCGCCCATCAGCTTTAAAATATTGATGATGCCCGTACGCGTGGGATTGATACCAACATGTTGCAACACGATATCCGAATCATCTGCGATACTTGCGCCCACCATAAAAAATGCGGCAGATGAAATATCAGCAGGCACATCGATATCGGTAGCGATTAATTTGGCAGGACCTGTTACACAGGCAGTTGAATCAGCTATTTCAACATCACAACCAAAAGCTTTTAACATTCTCTCAGTGTGATCACGAGTAATTGCAGGTTCGGTGACACAAGTTTTTCCCTGCGCGTACATACCCGCCAACAGACAACAGGACTTTACCTGTGCGCTGGCCATGGGCATCTGGTAACTAAAACTTTTTAATGACTGCCCACCTGTTATCTTCAATGGTGGTTTACCGTCATCTGTAGTCACTATTTTTGCACCCATTTCAGTCAATGGATCGGTCACACGTTTCATCGGACGTTTTGATAACGATTCGTCACCGCTTAACTCCGTATCGAATTTCTGCCCCGCCAACAAACCAGCTAGCAAGCGCATCGATGTTCCCGAGTTGCCCAGATCAAGCGCCTGCGATGGCTGTTTCAAGCCATTCATACCAACACCATGAATGGTTACATGACCATCGACCGGGCCTTCTATCTCAACGCCCATCGCTTGAAATGAGCGCAAGGTATTTAGACTGTCTTCCCCATCAAGGAAACCACTGACGCGGCTCGTGCCTTCGGCAAGCGAACCAAACATGATAGAACGATGGGAGATAGATTTATCTCCTGGAACACGGATCGTGCCTTGAAGTCCTGTTTTATTCAGGCCGCCTTGTACAATGAATTTCATAAATAAGAATTACTAGTGGTTGATTGCTGAAAGCATAGTCTGCAACAAGATATATCTTAATGAGTGAATTTATCTCGAGTATTCTTTGCGTGCTCAAAGACCTCGATCAGCTTATCGCCATCACCCGCTTCAAGCGCATTATATAACATATCTAACTCGTCCCTATAACGCTTCATCATCTCGAGAATCGGCTGCTGATTATTCAGACAGATATCACGCCACATGGTTGGATCACTAGAAGCGATACGCGTAACATCGCGAAAACCGCCAGCAGCAAAACGGAAGACATCTTCTATGTCATCCATATTTTCAAGACAATGCACCAAACCAAATGCGATGACGTGTGGTAGATGACTGGTTGCTGCCAACACTTTATCGTGATGATCTGCAGCCATGGATTCAACAGTTGCACCCGTCATCTCCCATAATGCCGTTATTAGCTTTACCGCATCGGCATCTGTATTGTCTGTTGGCGTCAGAATGACACGCCGATCATTATAGAGTTCAGCGAAAGCAGATTCAGGGCCACTCTTTTCAGTGCCAGCAATAGGATGACCAGCCACAAAATGGTTAGCATTATCGGCAAACACTTTATCTGCGATACGAATCACTTCTTGCTTAGAACTGCCGGCATCAGTAATAACTGCGCTATCATTACCTGCTTGTTTCAGACCAGCAGATATCTGAGTGAAAACAGATTCCATAGCACCCAATGGAACTGAAACAAAAACAACATCTGCATCTTTCACCGCCTCACTAATATCCATCGAATATGAATCAATGATTTTTAAAGACTGTGCTTTTATTAATGTTGCTTCAGTACGACCCGTACCGATGATTGTTGCGCAACAGCCCGATTCTTTTAACGCTAAGCAGAACGAACCACCGATTAGACCAGTACCGATCACACATAAGTTATTGATTAGTTTTTTCATTAGTTAACACACTGCTTTAATGTTTCGATAAAGCGCTCATTCTGATCTTGTGAACCGATAGTAATTCGCAGATACTCAGGCATATCATAGTTAGCTACCGGTCTAACGATAACGCCTTGCTGCAAAAGCTTTTGATACAAGGCCAGTCCATCTTGTTTAACGTTAACCGAAATAAAATTTCCCATCGTTGGCAGATAACTAAATCCCATCTCCGTAAACGCATTTTGCAGATAAACTTTACCAAGGTTATTCATGGCAACACTCTTAATGACATGTTCATCGTCACCCAGTGATGCGATTGCTGCACTCTGCGCAAGCATATTAGTATTAAACGGCTGACGAACACGATTTAACACATCAGCAATTTCCGGATTAGACATCGAGTAACCAATACGTAATCCAGCTAATGCATACACTTTAGAAAATGTCTGCGTGATTAACAGATTAGGGTACTGATCCAGCCACTGCTTTATCGGTGGTTTAATGGCATCATCCATATATTCCGTGTAAGCCAGATCGAGAACGATAACGACATTCTCAGGCACCTTATCAAACAGAGACTCCAATTCTTCTGGCGACAACCAGGTACCTGTTGGGTTATTCGGGTTTGCAATAAATATGATACGCGTCGACTCATCGATCTGTGCAAGCAGAGCATCTGGATCATGCCCTAAAGGCATGCTGTCATGAGTCTCTGGAAAAGCTTTAGCCACATTAGCTTTTGCACCAACTGCTTGCACCACGATAGGATAGACGGCAAAGGAATGTTCTGAAAATACGGCCGAATACTCAGGCGTTAAAAAAGCACGTGTCACTAATTCTAAGATATCATTAGAACCATTACCTAAGGTGATATTGGCAGCATCCAGCTGATATTTATCTGCGAGCAGAT
>WTCC01000061.1 GCA_013138755.1 Gammaproteobacteria bacterium | reverse complement strand
ATAACTAAAGACAATATGCTGATCATTTAGATAATTAAGGTCAGCCTCCAATGGCTGCTTAACCTTAACCACCAGCTGCACAGAATCGTATAACTGTTGCGCAGTTTCAACTATCGTTGCACCACTTTGCCGATAATCATTATCATGGTAACCGCTGTTAGCGCCGGCATCTTGCTGGACATAAATCGCACATCCCGCCTTAACCAACACTATACAGGCCTCTGGAGTCAGTGCGACTCTGGCCTCCCCAGTCATTATTTCTTTTGGTATTCCTATATTCATTTCTTCTCTTGAAAAACAGTTTTAAATCCCTAAATTTAAGTAACTATGCGGCAGTAAAAATATGTTCTTGCTCCATATGCAAGTAAAGACTTTTGCCAAAACAAAACTTTTAGCTAAAACAAATGTCATTAAGATTTGCTAATATATGCGCCCTTAGTAAAACATAGCCCTACACAAACCATAAGTTCGAATAAAGCTGGAGAAATACATGAGTGAATCGCGCCACGCACGTCTATTAATACTGGGTTCAGGCCCTGCAGGTTACACTGCTGCCGTCTACGCTGCACGCGCTAATCTTAACCCTGTACTGGTAACAGGTATGGAAATGGGCGGTCAATTAACCACAACAACCGATGTTGACAACTGGCCTGGGGACAACGAAGGGGTTCAAGGCCCAGAGCTCATGCAACGCATGCAGGCTCATGCCGAACGTTTTGGTACTGAAATAATTTTCGATCACATCAATACGGTCGATCTAAAACAGCGCCCGTTCACCCTGACTGGCGATTCCAACACTTACACTTGTGACGCGCTTATTATCGCAACAGGTGCCAGCGCGATGTACCTGGGTATGGATTCAGAAGAAGCTTTCAAAGGTAAAGGTGTTTCGGCATGCGCAACCTGTGACGGCTTCTTTTATAAAGGTCGAAAAGTTGCCGTCATCGGTGGTGGTAACACCGCTGTTGAAGAAGCACTATATCTTGCAAACATAGCTGATGAAGTAGTTGTCGTTCATCGACGTGATGAATTTCGTTCTGAAAAAATCTTGTCAGACAAGTTATTTGAAAAAGCTAAAAATGGGAACATTACGCTTGAATTAGACAGTGTGTTAGACGAAGTTCTGGGTGATGATGCTGGCGTTACTGGTATGCGCATCAAAAACGTGAAAGATGATTCTACAAAAGAGATTGATTTGCATGGTGTCTTCATCGCCATTGGCCACAAACCGAACACCGACATCTTTAAAGATCAACTCGATATACATAACGGCTACATCAGTGTCAGTGGCGGGGCTACAGGTAATGCAACAGCATGCAGTGTTGAAGGCGTGTTTGCTGCAGGTGATGTAATGGATCACATATATCGTCAAGCGGTAACATCTGCTGGAACCGGTTGCATGGCTGCATTAGATGCCG
The DNA here is from genome assembly GCA_013138755.1 of Gammaproteobacteria bacterium. GTDB lineage: Bacteria > Pseudomonadota > Gammaproteobacteria > SZUA-229 > SZUA-229. Next base: position 1,907 of record WTCC01000061.1, on the reverse strand, counting down.
AACGTTATCTCGACGACTTAGCTTCTAAATAATAAGATATTATCTACTGCAGGTGTGATTTCACCTGCAGTAGATATCTAAATAAAGCTCATACACACCAGATAAACACATCTCTTAAAGATAATGAGAATCGTTTTTTCCGATACGATTAGCAATGTAGATGCTGAACACTGGAACGAACTAGCCGGTGACGCCAATCCTTTCATACAACATGATTTTCTGCTTGCATTAGAGCAACACGACTGCTTAAAAAACTGGGGCTGGATTCCACAACATTGCTTACTCTATGACGAAGCAACACTTATTGGCGCTTGCCCAGCCTATATAAAAGATAATTCATACGGTGAGTTTGTTTTTGACTGGGCATGGGCTGATGCCTACCAGAGAAATGGCCTCGATTATTACCCCAAACTCGTCACATCGATACCGTTCACCCCAGCACAAGGGCCACGCCTACTCGCAAATAATAATCACAAAGACAAAACAGGTGTGCCAATAGAATCAGATGTCATCAAAAAAGGTTTAATTAAAGCTTTAATCACGCATGCAGAAACAAACAACTTATCTTCTGTCCATTTCTTGTTCTGCGAAAAAGATGACATAGCCGTTTTAGCTGAACAGAAGCTGATGCTACGCTTTGATTATCAATTTCACTGGACCAATAATAACTATCAAAATTTCGACGACTTCCTTGCTCAGCTTACTTCTAAACGACGGAAAAATATTAAACGAGAACGTAGAAAAGTTGCCGAAGAAAACATCCACATACAGATAGTACAAGGTGACGACCTAACTGAAGAGCAATGGGAACTACTGTATGCGTATTACCGTGTAACCTTCTTGAGAAAATCAGGCGCACCGACATTAACACTCGATTTTTTCAAAGCCGTCGCGCATAAAATTGTTGCCTTTTTTGCAATCCATGAACATCAAACTGTTGCGGCTGCCATCTGTTTTGCAGGTAAAGATAAATTATACGGCAGACATTGGGGCTGCCGCGACAGTTACAACAACCTGCATTTTGAAGTGTGTTATTACACCGGCATCGAATACTGTATCAATAATAAACTCAAAGTATTTGAACCCGGCGCTCAAGGCGAACATAAGATATGGCGTGGCTTTTTACCAACAAAGACGCAGTCCGCGCACTGGATAGCGCATGACGGTTTCAAAACAGCCATACAGGATTTTTTGCAACATGAAGCCAATGCCATGGAAAACCACGGGAAATCACTATTAGAATCTTCACCATTCAAAGAATGCAAATAAAACCAGCTCATTAACTTATAACTATTAACTTATAACTATCTTAAAATGTCACAGATACCCTGGCTAGAAGATAACAATTTTATATTCCCAGATGTCGGCACAGCACTTACTGAACCTGATGGCCTACTCGTCGCTAGCGAACGACTTACACCTGAACTGGTGACAGAAGCTTATAGACTTGGCATTTTTCCCTGGTACTCTGACGATCAGCCGGTACTATGGTGGTCACCTGATCCACGCTGCATCTTATACTCAGAAAAATTTCACGTATCTCGCAGCTTTAAACGCACACTAAATAACAACCCATTTCAGATCAAAACCAATACCGCTTTCAGAGAAGTCATGCTGGCCTGCGCCGAGCCGAGAAAAGACGAGGCAGGCACATGGATAACAGCGGATATGCTAGCAGTCTATTGCAGCTTACATTAGTCGGGGCTAGCCCACTCTATCGAGTGCTGGCACAACGACAAACTGGTTGGTGGCATATACGGTCTCATCATCGGCGATATGTTCTTTGGCGAATCCATGTTCAGTAAAATGAAAGACGCGTCAAAAGTAGCCATGCATTATATCTGTACGACCATAAAACCCCATTTTATCGATGCTCAAATACACTCAAAACACCTCGAAACACTGGG
>WTCC01000312.1 GCA_013138755.1 Gammaproteobacteria bacterium | reverse complement strand
CCCCCATCAATAAGATGCCCAGTGCAACGGTCGCTAGTGTTTCGTAACGGGCGTGACCATAAGGGTGGTCTTCATCAGCGTCTTCACCCGCATGTTTAACTGCGATCAACACCATAGCGTCACTGGCAAGATCAGACAGAGAGTGAATACCATCGGCTAATAACGCTTGCGATTGCCCGATGATGCCGCCAGCAATTTTGATGATAGCCAAAACAAGATTGACCGCGACGCCCCAGAGGGTGATACGGGTGGTTTCCTGTCTGCGTTGCTCAGTACTTAATTCCATGACTGTATTCTGATAGTCATGGTTATCGGGTGCAAGTATTAATTGTCGTCAGTGATGATATTTAAATTGAGAAAGGCATCTGCTTTGTCATCAAAATTAACCGTAGCGTGAGGCAACGATTCTACCCACTCGATAAACTTTAACTGGTTGTTATTGACCCGTGACTGAATCGAGTCTGATAGATTGTTTTTAATGAGTAATGCTAATTGATGGTGATGGTTTACCGTGGCGATACTGATGTCGTTGTCCTGAAGTTTTTCATTTAAACGTGCCGCCAGATCGTCCGGTAAGGAGGGCATGTCGCAGGCGACGATAAGAACCCGTTCATATTTACAATGGCTCAGACAGCTGGCAATACCGGAAAGAGGACCTTGATAGCCATCGATCGAGTCGCTGATGACCTTGTTTGTGTATTGGCTATATACGTCTAGATTCCGATTGGCACTGATAATTATTTCATCGGTCTGCAGACCAATCTTGTCGATGACATATCGTATAAGAGGCTTGCCCTTGTAGGTGCTTAAGCCTTTGTCTGCGCCGCCTGCACGTTCGCCCCTGCCGCCGGCAAGAATGATGCAGCTGATTTTATCGGGTGTTCTGTTCATCACTTACGTGTTATCTGCAAGACAGGTTGATCGTCTATGAAAGAAAAATAGCTAGCCAAACAAAGTTTGCCAGTAATAAAATCCCGCTAATAATCTGCCAGAGCGAAGTGGGATTACGCTCTAATAACGGTACAGCGTGGCTCATAAATTTTTCATTAGGATGGGTAAGATCATGCAAAAATTCAGAAAAAGTATCATATCGTGAGCGCTGATCTTTTTTTACAGCCTTATGAATGGCGCCGTCCATCCATAGTGGAATCATCGGATTATGTTTTATCGATGATTCATATTTAATTTTACTCAGTGTGCGCCAGTTTAGATCGCGTGACATCTTATCGCCGTACGGCAGGTGCCCCGTCAGCATGTTGTAGACCAGCACGCCGAGTGAGTAGATGTCTGAGCGGTTACTGCCTTCCATGCCGAGCAGGTATTCAGGGGCGGTGTAGTTTTTAGTGCCCAGTAATTCCATACGTTCAACAGGCGTGCTGATTTCCTGTATGCCAGCAATTTTTACTGAACCAAAATCGATAATTTTTACCACACCATGGGTAGTTATCATGATGTTTTCTGGCTTTAGGTCTCGGTGCAGCATCTCCAGTCGATGAAATACGCGTAGACCTTTTATGATCTTATTTGTGATGTCGATGATTTGGTCAAAATCGGGTGACGGGTGTTCTTTTGTCCACTGTTTTAAAGTCATGCCATCTATATATTCCATGATGAAATACAAAAAATTGCGTTGCCGTGTCTGCTCAATAATTTTTAGTACAGCATCACTCTGTATGCGTTTTCCAGCCCATTCTTCCATGTAGAAACGTTCGATATAAGCAGGGTCATCAGAATAATTAACAGAGGGTGTTTTCATCATGAACAATTCACCACTCTCTTTATCACGAACTTTGTAGAGTTGAGATGTGGTGCTGGCGTGAACTTCCTCAAGGATCTCGAAACCGTCCATGGTCATGCCCGGGCCGAGATGCGGCGGAAACGGGAGCTGGGTTAGTTCATTGTAAACTTCGTTCGCGTCTTGCGACGGTAACGTGTCAATCCTTATGATCTGACAGGTGACGTTGTCATGGCTTTTTTGATCCAGCGCATGCATAACAATCTTGTCAGCTGTAACGTCGATGACGCTATCGGCTTTAAGGTGTTCTTTTAATTGCTGATCACTGAGGTAATCGTGAATACCATCAGTTGTCATTAAAAAAATATCACCCTCTTCGATGGCAAGAGTTTTGTAGTCAATATCGAGATGGCCGTCGATACCCATCGCACGGCTTAAATAATTTTTTTCGTCAGAGATCCAGACACGATGATCGGTGGTAAGTAGCTCCAGGTCACCGGCTTTGCTATTTTGACGAAAACGGTAGATGCGTGAATCACCAATATGAAAGATATGCGCAGTGGTCGATTTGAATACGAGGGCGCTGAACGTGGTAACCATGCCATTGGCGTGATCTTTGTTGCCGTTGCTCAGCAGCCAGTTATTTATCGCTGTTAAAACTTTAGCGCCCGATGATTTAACCGACCAGGTTTCAGGGGTGCTGAAATAATCATTGAGAAAACTTTTAACACAGTGTTCACTGGCTTCCTGTGCGTTAGCGCAGCTACCCATGCCGTCAGCAATGGCGCAAGCAATGCCTTTGTTATCGAGCGTAGAGTCTTCAGGGATATAAGCACCGTAAAAATCTTCGTTACGTTCCTTAATGCCTTTATCTGAACTCTGCGCGAGGCTGATTGATAATTGAGCGTTCATTAAGCGACCTATTGTATAGCTTACTTAACTAACATCAATCATTTCAACAGTACCATCTGGCATTACTTCTGCCATCTGTCCACGTGGCTCACGTGAAAATACAATAATGGCGAAGAGCACGATAGCGCCAGCACCGGCAATAAACATGAAGAATGCCTGTGAAGAAACAAATGACAGAATAGTTAAGAACAGTACGCCGCCAATATTTCCATAGGCACCCGTCATGCCAGCAATCTGCCCGGTCATGCGGCGTTGAATAAGAGGTACCATCGCAAACACGGCGCCAGAACCCGCTTTAGAAAATAAGCCACAGATTATAGTGGTTCCAACCACCAGTGGTAATGCCCAGCTTGAATCAACCTGAGCCAGTAGAGCAAAGGACAAGGCGATACCGGTGAATAACACAACGAGTGTGCGTTTACGACCAAACTTATCACTGATGATGCCACCTGCAGGGCGTGCGATCAGATTCATCACTGGATAGATAGCGGCTAAGACACCAGCGAGAATCGTTGAGGTATCAAAAGTATCTTTATAAAACAACGGTAACATCGAAACCAGTGCTAGCTCAGAGCCGAAGGTGACCAGATAAGCTAAATTTAAAACTGCGACCTGGCTGAAATCATATTTAAAAATGTCGGGGACATCTTTTTTAAATATCTCTTTATTGACCTGATAAATATTAAAAGCCTGGTATAGGTATGCGGCGCTCAACACGGCATAAATGCTGTATGTAATACTGTTATCAAACCAGTTTAAACCGGCAGGAGAAAGCTTCCAGGTCAGCACAGCAAGTGCGCCATACATTGGAATAGTGATAGCCAGGTACAGAAAGAAATCAAACTTGCTGGTCACTTCCATGCCACCCATTTTTTTAGGTTTAAAATAGGTTGAACCTTTAGGTGTATTGGTTACGGCGAAGTAATAAAAAGCACCATACAAGATAGCAATAACACCAGTCGAAGCAATCGCATAACGCCAGCCATTTTCACCACCGTACATCAGGGCAAGAGTAGGAAGCAGCATTGCAGAGGCAGCTGAACCAAAGTTGCCCCAGCCGCCATAGATGCCTTGCGCAATTCCTGTCTGACGAGCAGGGAACCATTCTGAGATCATGCGGATGCCAACAACAAAACCTGCGCCGACAAAGCCCAGTAAGAATCGCATGGTGGCAAGCTGTTGGTAGTTTTGCGCCATGGAAAAAGCGATACACATAAGTCCCGAAAGAATCAGGATGGATGAAAACATGATGCGGGGACCAAAGCGGTCAACCAGCATACCAACAACAATTCGAGCTGGAATAGTCATTGCCACGTTAAGGATTAACAGCGCTTTAACTTCCTGATCGGACAAACCGAAGGTGTCTCGAATAACGACCATCAGTGGCGCATGCGCGAACCAGATCATAAAGGTGAGAAAAAATGCGAACCAGGTTAAATGCAGGATGCGCATGTTTCCTGAAAATGAAAGTATATTAAGTTTAGATTTTGAATCTACTGGGGACATCATTGTTCCTATGCGTTATTGCAAATATTTTAATATACTTATGCAATCAGTATGCCAATAACAAAGTTATCAAGAAATCAGTGATTTAGAATTTTCCGAGTGTTTTGGTTTAGCAGGGATGGTGCATGAGGCACTATCAAGGTGCGGTTATTGTGCTGCTCTGTTAAAAAGTTGATGGAGAAAAAAATTTGGTTATTGCGCAATAGATATTGTGGGCTTGGTTGTTGTTTTGCACCATTTTGGTGCCTCAGTTTACTGTGTCCGCAACTGCGCACCATCGGGGCGCGCTGTGCTTGGTGCGGTTTTTTAGGTAGGAAAGCTTTTATTGCTGTATCTCCTTGATTTGTTAG
>WTCC01000321.1 GCA_013138755.1 Gammaproteobacteria bacterium | reverse complement strand
GATCGGTAAAGATGCCAAACTCAACCCTGCCCACTTTGAAACCGCGCTGGATTGCAGCGCCTGTCATACCACTGCAACCTTCCTGGGCGGTCTCTGGATCCACGATACCACCAGCACTGGTCAATGTGATACATGCCACAGCACTACTGGCGGCGCGAGACCCAAGCCAGGCGGCCATTTAAGCACCACTGTACAATGCGACGTGTGTCATTCAACAAACGGCTGGGCACCATCTATATTCAGCCATGACCCTCAAGGCAACTACCCGGGCGATCACTGGAGGGACCCAGGATGTAGCGTGTGCCACGGCAGCAGCATAAACCCGACGTTTGTATATCCTTCACCCACATATGCGACCTTCTGCGCTGCCTGTCATGAGCGTGATTTCAAACCTAAAGGCAAACACATTGGCGGAGAAAGCGGCACGGTCGAACAAAACAAGAATTGCGCTGGCAGTGGGTGTCACCAGGTCACTGATGATGACTTTTAATGGTTGCAGAATGATCGGAACATGTGCTTAGCAAAGACAGGGCCATATCAGTATTTCCACTAGTATGGCCCTGCTCTCAAGCTTGAAAGCATCCAGAACGGATAGTCGGACATCGTAACCTTAAAAAGAATAACAAAAAAAACATCAAAATATACAAATTTTTACAATCAGGACACTCGCTACATATTATGATATGTCTGTAGAACATGGATACAAAAACAATAAGCCATGGAGGTAGGAGTGGATCTTAAAGGCGGTGAGCAATCACTGCCTTTTTTATTTATAAGAAAACAATTATACCGTAGAGACGTAGAGTTTAATTTTGTATTAGTCGCGCCGATAGTGTGACTAATAAAATATATATTTTACCTCCGCGCGACTTGCATGAATGCACTAATGTCATAGGTGTATGGATACACGAGAGCGACCTCTGCAGTGAATGGTTTTTTCTTGTCATGTTTACGGAACATTAACTGCAATATAAAGTAGATTAGTTAAAACTTGATCCAAATCAATTAATTAACTCAAATGCTTGAATATATTTTCTTTAATAAAAAAACCTGTCATTTATTTGAATAGACTGCCATATCGGCAGGAATAAACCCTACAATTGACTGTGCAAATGAATGCTTTACGGTTACAATCCCTGAAGATATAGACGAAGTTATTCTAGAAAAACTGGAAAATGACTACGATAAATTAATGGATGTCGATAGAGATCTTACTGAGCAACAACAAGATTCAGCTAACGATATTCATGCAGCAGGTATAACAATACAGTTAAAAGACGGTCGTGTTGTTTGTGCCAGTGTAACACCTGAATTATTAAATAAGGTGATGCAAAGTATCAGTGCGGATGAACTGAATACTTTAGTATGCGCGATTACGGAAGCAGTAGAAGACCCTGACGCACGAGGCCTGTGCCAACGTTAGGGAACGTACCACTTATTGCGGAGTATTGAATGAAGAAAATTTGCATGAATTGTAAAGAGAAAGACCATTGCGCTGAATTACCCGGCATATGCCTGAAGCTTCCTTGCATACTTACGGGTGCGATTGCTGTCATGCTTATTGTTTTAATCCTTAATAGCACCCTCTAACATCAATGATCTAATAAATAGATATAATCATCCGCAATGAAAATTATTGAAGTCATTGCTGATGCAGGTCACCACAACACTATTGTCGCCATTGCTGAACAGCAGCACGTCGAAGACATTTACTTCACTCAAAAAAATGAAAATGGCAGAAATTCTGCCCGCCTTTTAGGCCGCCCTGAAAACCGCCAGAAAGTTCTGGATGCTCTACAAACTATTCTATATAACACAGAAAATTATCGTGTTTAAATTATTCCTCTCGACACAGTCCTGCCCAAACCGTTTGAACCTGAAGACAAAACACTTACCGAGAAACAGCAAGCAGAAGAAAAAAATATCGCAGGCTATTTTTTCAATATAAGCTCAATCGCTTTTGCAGCCGCAACAAATCCAAAACTGCCAGTAACCATCACCGACGAACCATAGCCAAAATTACAATCCAGCGACAATCCTGCCACACCCGGTTTCTGAAAACCTACATTACCGTCTTTATCCGGATAACGTTGCTGTTCGGTAGAGTAAACACAAGGCACACCAAAACTGCGCTTAGGATTACGTGTAAAGTTATGCACCTGTCGCAGTGCCAGGCGCACGGACGATGCCAATGGATCATTCCATGTGCGTGACAAATCTTTCACTTCTATCTGCGAAGGGTCAAGCAGACCGCCCGCACCACCTGTGGTCACCACTGCAAGTTTGTTTCGTTTACAAAAATAAATAATAAGCGCCTTGTGTTTGATGCGGTCAATTGCATCGACGACACAATCAAATGGCTGTAAAGCATCCGCTAACAATAAATCAAAAATGTTATTCTCATTTAGATACTGTTCTTCTGTTTGCACCTGACACTCGGGGTTAATATCCAGCACTCGCCGTTTCATCACCCTGGTTTTCATTTTCCCTATGGTTGATTCCATTGTATGACACTGCCGGTTCACATTACTGCGAGAGATATCATCACCGTCAATTAAGGTCAATCGACCAATGCCAGACCGCGCTAACGCCTCAACCACCCACGAGCCGACACCACCGATGCCGAGCACGCAAATATGGGCTTGCTGAATTTTTTGAAGTTCCTCTACGCCGTAGAGACGAGCAAGTGAACCGAAACGTTCTTCATTCATAGAAATATAGTTGGCAGTTGGCAGTTGGCAGTTGGCAGTTGGCAGTTGGCAGTAATTTTAAAAGTTTTTTCTTTTTCTGCCAACTGATGACTGCCAACTAATAACTTTCTTTTAAGGTAAAATACGCTTTTTTGCAAATCCAATCATCGCATGAATTCAACACCAACAAAAACACCACACCGCGTCGGTTTCGTCAGTCTGGGCTGCCCCAAAGCCACAGTAGACTCAGAGCATATTCTCACACAGCTTCGCGCCGAAGGTTACGTTGTGTGCCCCACTTATCAAGATGCCGATCTGGTGGTGGTTAATACCTGTGGTTTTATTAATGCCGCTGTTGAAGAATCTTTAGAGGCTATCGGTGAAGCACTGGATGAAAACGGTAAAGTCATTGTCACCGGTTGTCTCGGCGCAAAAGGCGACATCGTTAAACAAACCCACCCAAATGTACTTGCGGTGACCGGACCGCATGCCACCGATGAAGTCATGCAGGCTATTCATCAGCACCTGCCAGCAGAACACGATCCATTTCTTGATCTGGTACCATCGCAGGGCATTCGACTCACTCCCAGACATTACGCTTATTTGAAAATTTCAGAAGGCTGTAATCACCGCTGCAC
>WTCC01000271.1 GCA_013138755.1 Gammaproteobacteria bacterium | reverse complement strand
GCGATGCCTGAAGCTGGCGTGGATGCATTGATTGCTTTCATGAAAGAATTCGAGCAAGAAAACTCATAAGCAGGTAAATATTTAAATGTACAATATTAAAACGATTAATAATATCTCTGATAAAGGTCTCACGCGTTTACCTTCTGAAATCTATTCTGTTGGTCCAGATACTGAAAATCCTGACGGTATTATCCTGCGTTCTCAGAATCTTCATGAGATGGAGATTCCACCGAATTTAAAAGCGGTTGGACGTGCCGGTGCTGGCACAAATAACGTACCGGTAGAGCGTCTTGGTAACGAAGGTGTTGTTGTTTTCAATGCGCCGGGCGCTAACGCGAATGCAGTAAAAGAATTAGTGATCGCAGGCATGTTGCTTGCTTGTAGAAATATCGTTGCTGCGTGGCAATATGCTGCAAACGTCGAAGGCACTGATGAAGAGCAAAATAAAGCAGTTGAAGCGGGTAAGAAAAAATATGTCGGCTACGAGTTACCAGGCCGTACTTTGGGTGTTGTCGGGCTAGGTGCCATCGGTGTTGAAATCGCTAATGTTGCCGTGGCGCTCGGTATGCGAGTAGTCGGTTTTGACCCTACTATAACAGTGAAAAGCGCGTGGAAGATGTCATCTGATGTAGAAGAGATGGCTAGTGTTGACGAGCTTCTTAAACAAGCAGATTTTGTTACCTTTCATGTGCCTTTAATTGAAGCGACTAAAAATCTGTTAAATACGCAGCGATTAGCAGCCATGAAAGAAGGTGCTGTTGTCTTGAACTTTGCGCGTAATGGTATCGTCGATGAAGATGCTGTTCTTGTTGCAATCGAGTCAGGAAAATTAAACGCTTATGTTTGCGATTTCCCTGCTGAGAAGTTAAAACGCAACGCACGTGTCATCACTTTACCGCATCTCGGTGCGTCTACTGCAGAAGCAGAAGATAATTGTGCGATGATGATTGCTGACCAGCTTAAAGATTTTCTTGAGAACGGTAACATCATAAACTCAGTTAATTTCCCTGCAGTGAAATTACCACGCGGCGGAAAATCGCGAGTTGCTATCACGCATAAGAATATGCCTGATATGATTGCCAAGATATCAACGGCAGTTGGTGATGCGGGCTTTAACATCCATCACATGCGTAATGAATCTAGAAATGATTTAGCCTACACGCTGATGGACATAGAGTGTGAAATCGGAGATGATTTGATTAGCAAGTTTGCTGCAATCGATGGTGTGCTAAAAGCGAGACAGATTTAAGTTGCTTATATAGGCCACTTACACAATAGATTAATGAGTGATAAAGACAACCTGAAAGATCCGTTATCTGATATACGTAAACGTATAGATGAAATAGACAACTCTATACAGAGTTTGGTCTCAGAGCGTGCATCTTGTGCTGCCAAAGTAGCAAAAGTGAAGCAGCAGCAAGGTGAGACGGGTCACTTTTATCGTCCCGAACGAGAGGCGCAGGTATTACGTGCCGTGATGGAACGTAATACAGGTCCGCTTGCAGATGAGAGTATCGCGGGTATTTTCCGAGAGATAATGGCGGCCTGTCTGGCACATGAAAAACCGTTAAGAGTAGCGTTTCTTGGTCCAGAAGGTACTTATACACATACCGCTGCATTAAAACATTTTGGTAGTCTGATCCAGACGCATCCCGTCGAAAGCATCGAAGAAGTCTTTCGTATAGTAGAAGCCGATGGCGCTGATTTTGGTGTCGTACCGGTAGAAAATTCAAGCGCGGGTGTTATCAATCATACTCTGGATCTGTTCATGGAATCTGCATTGCAGATCAGTGGTGAGGTCTCGTTACGCATCCGTCATAACTTGCTGAGTAAGCTGGATTCATTAGATAAGATCGAACGTATCTATGCACACCAGCAATCGTTATCACAGTGTGACCAGTGGCTAAATAAAAATGTTCCAGGTGCTGAGCGAATCGCGATGAGCAGTAATGCCCAGGGTGTGCTGCAAGCGAAAGAAACAAACTCAGCTTCTATCGGTGGAGTCCTGGCCTCAGAGTTGTATGACTTGCCTATCTTAGCTGCTGATATTGAAGATCTTCCTGATAATACGACGCGTTTTGTTGTTATCGGAAAATACCGAACACCTTCGAGCGGTGAAGATAGAACTAGCCTGTTAGTGTTCGTGCAGAACAAACCCGGTTCTCTGTTTGATCTGTTGAAACCGCTGGCTGATAGAAACATCAGTATGAGTAACATCGAATCGCGACCATCTCGCAGAGGTGTTTGGGATTATGTATTCTTTATCGATATCGATGGTCATCGCGATGACGATGTCGTAAAAGAGGCGATAGCTGAAATTGAAAAAGCCTCCGCTATGGTGACGGTTCTTGGTTCTTATCCTAAAGCTGTACTCTAGTAATGGCGCAGTCTTTTCTTAAGCTTGCAACTAGTGGCGTTCAGCAGTTGACGCCGTATCAGCCGGGCAAGCCTGTTGAAGAACTTGAACGGGAATTGGGTATAACGAATTCTATCAAGTTGGCCTCTAATGAAAATCCTTTAGGTCCCAGTCCTCTGGCATTAGAAGCGATTGCTAAACAGATGCCGTCGATCAACTATTATCCTGATGGTGGCGGTTTTGCTTTAAGTAATCTGCTCGCAGATAAATATCAGCTGGATGCTGCCAATATCACCTTAGGTAATGGTTCTAATGATATCTTAGAATTAGTGACACGTGCTTTTTTAACGCCTGAGTATTCGGCCGTATTTTCAGAACA
>WTCC01000339.1 GCA_013138755.1 Gammaproteobacteria bacterium | reverse complement strand
ACGCGGACACCTGAAGAAGCCGCACTGCCAGCAGCGGTAATCATGGAATGCTCTGACTCCAGGGTCACCAAACGTGCATCCATTTCACCCTTATCAATCCATATGGACAGGTCTTCAATAATTCCCGTTTGTGGCGTAATGGGAAAAGCAGGAACATAATCCACTCCGGCCAGTCGAGCGCCCCATGCCGCCGCACTATTACCGGTTAATAACTTACGCGTCATGTCTTGTCTCCTGAAAAGCTGGCTGCTGATATTTCCTGTTGTTTAGCAATGTGTTCCGGTATCGACTCAATTGCATGAGGCGGACATTGTGCAACACATATCAGGCATCCTTTGCAATGGTCGTAATCAATCTCCGGCAAGCCTTCGGCAGTTACATTTATTGCACCATCCGGGCAATAAGTGCTGCATATCCACCAGCAGCCACTGCATTTTTCATAATTAATAATGGGACGCATGGTTCGCCACAGGCCAGTACGCACCTCAACACTGGTGATGCCTGCATGAATCGCGGGCGCTGAAATCTCTGCACTTTCAAATGGCAGCTTTATCCATTCGGGTTTTTTATAATCAGTGGCTGATGGCAGGAAACTTTGTTTGACGATACCGACATGCGGGCTCATGGCATCAAAAGCAGTTAAAGCAATATCCAGGTTTTGCTTAACGATTTCATTGCCCAGGTGCTCCAGCTCTTCCGTTAATGCTTTGGCAAGCACATCACGTGAGATAACATTGCTTAATGCCGCAGAAGCTGCTGCACAACTACTGCCTATATAAGGTAGTTCTGCCCGGTCGATAGTAGCTTCTCTGGCATCTTCTCTGGCAGGAAGAATCAAAACCGTCGCTGGAGTATTTAATCGTTGAGACCAGGTTTCTGCGCTTTCATGACTATTAATTAATAGCACCGTATGTTGATCGATACCCTGCATTACACCGGCAGCGGGCATACCCACCAGTGTGTCATCAGAAACTACTACCAGGTCCGGATGACTAATGATGCCGCGTTCATTGACCGGTGATTTATCGGCCCTGACATAGGCAAAGATAGGCGCACCACGTCGTTCGGCGCCATAACGTGGCGCATCCTGTACTTCGTAGCCCTCCATGAAAAAAGCAGTACCGAGTATCCGGCTCGCTGTCTTCATGCCCTGACCACCTCGCCCATGAAAGCGTATTCGAAACATCGTTTAAACCTACCTCTTTAAGGAAGCTCTGATCAAGTCCAATTATTTTAGGCTTGTTAAAATTGCCCGTATTTTCCCCGAAGATCGCAGCAATAGAATAACTATTACTGCTCACTTCGTGAAACATACGAACAATTTTTCCTGCGCCTAAATTTAATTAACTTAATCAGAGATTCCTTAAAATAGATACCAACAAACTATATTCTAACTAAAATATGTTCCAACGGCGAAAACTCATCGCTCTGTCTATGCGTTTGCGTGCCATCGCCAGTGAAGCATCACGTGGTAATACCTGATCGCGTTCTGCGGTATGTAAAACCTCGAGCGTATTTCTACGGAGCTTTTCTTCAATAGCTGCAAGTGCGGCTGATTCAGTGGCGCCCTGGTACTCCATTGCAGCGCAGATCACGCCGCCCGCATTAGCAATAAAATCCGGGACACAAAGAATACCGTTCTTATGCAAAACTTTTTCTGCACCATAGGTAATGGGAATATTGGCACCCTCTACCACCAGTTTGGTATTAAGACGATGCACATTATCTTCATGGATGACATCAGGGCGTGCTGCAGGAATCCAGATATCACATTCGATATCAATAATGGCATCCTGGCTGTGTTTTTCGCCATCAGTATATTCGGTAACACTTTTACCCTCTTCTTTAAGCGCGATCAGTTTCTTAACATCGAGCCCATCGGGATTGTAGATAGTGCCTTTGGAGTCAGAGACAGCAACGGGTATGGCGCCATCCTGACACAGAAAATTAGTCACATGTTTACCCACAGCGCCGAAGCCCTGTACCGCGATACGGGCATCACGTATATCGAAATCACAAAACTTAAGTGATTCATCAACCACATGGCTTAGCCCCCAGCCGGTTGCGCCGATCTCATCGAGAGGAATGCCGCCGACTTCTCTGGGCAGAGCAACGGCACGGCCGATCTCGTCTTGCACCCAGGCCATGCACTCTTCATTGGTGCCCATATCCGGGGCAAAGATATATTGTTCTACTTCCCTTAACGCACAGGCCATAGCGCGAATCAGCGTTTCTTTCTGCTGCAGGGGCATTTTGGGATCACCGACCAGTACCGCTTTGCCACCGCCGTGAGGCAACCCGGCGGCTGAATTCTTAAAAGTCATGGCACGTGCCAGTCGAACACACTCTTCAGTTGTTACATCAGGTGCCATACGTAGGCCACCGATGGAAGGCCCCCTGGCCACATTATCAACAACCAATACACCTTTCAGCCCAATAGCCGGTTCATGAATATGAATAACCTTTAATGGACCGAGCTCATCAGCAAACGAGAAAATATTATCCAAATTTTTTCCTTTTAATATTCACAAGCCAGACATCAAATGCAGTTTTATTTAGGAATCTAATAATAGTAATCACCCTGAGTTTACAACACCTCACATTCTATTTGTAACATGCTTATATGGAGAAATTATTGATCCTTGTCAAAACCAGGGCGCAGCTTATAAATAACTTTGCGAAGGAATTTTTATTACACGTAATAATTTCTTTCTACCATCAATACTCCTTATTGCATAAAAACACGATGACATCATGAAAAGCTACAGTCAAAAATATCGCTTGCACCGTGTCCTACCCTATTCCACATTATAAACATGACATATATGAAAACTTATTAACACCTCAGTTTGCCGGTAACAGAATTCGTTACACAAAACTGTTTCTCATTGTTAGACCAGTAGTGCCTATGTTGTTTTTTTGCAAACACTGAGCAGCCTATGTATCCTATAAATTAACCGGTTGATAAAATGAGACAGGAAAACTAATGCCAGAACCTCAATCTCCACAAAAATATCCAATTCCAAAAAACTGGATTTTCAATATATTGCTCATTATTGCATTGGTCACGTTCTATTTTTATTATGCTCTGACACAAAAGATAGTAACCGAGCCCGTCTTTAACATTGCCTATAGCGAGTTCAAGCAATTATTGAATGATGGCGCTCTGGTATCAGTCACCCTAAAGGGCAATCAGGCTGAAGGTACTTTGCTTCAAGCCACAGGCATTGGCCCACAGAAAGAAATGAGCCGGTATTTCAAAACACGCATTCCCGATATTGGCGATGAAAGTCTGTTACCCGCTCTCGAAGCACAGCGTATTGAAGTAATAGCATTTCCACCAGAAGCACAGAGTGTTTTAATACGGATAGTGCTTAGTATATTGCCATGGATATTGATTATTGCTTTCTGGTTCTGGATTATTAATCGGGCACAACGCAACATTTCAGGCGGACTGGGCGGCAAAGGTGAGTTGGGGAAATTTCTGCGTGGTTCAAGCAAGACTGCTGAAATTCCCGATGTCACTTTTGATGACATGGCAGGTCAGGAGTCAGCTAAACGGGAAGTCACCGAAATAGTTGAATTCCTCAAACATCCCGCTCAATTTCGTGCGCTTGGCGCCGAGGTGCCACGCGGTATATTACTGATGGGACCACCTGGCACAGGTAAAACACTGATGGCCAGAGCTTTGGCAGGCGAAGCCGGTGTTAGATTCTATTCCATTTCAGGCTCTGAATTTATTGAAGTTTTCGTCGGTGTCGGTGCATCTCGTGTGCGTCACCTGTTTGAGGAAGCCAAGAAAAACTCACCGGCGATTATCTTTATTGACGAGCTGGATAGCATTGGCCGTACCCGTGGTACCGGTCTTGGTGGCGGGCATGATGAACGCGAACAAACCCTTAACCAGATTCTTGCTGAAATGGATGGTTTTAGCGGCCGTGAAGCTGTCATTGTACTGGGTGCAACCAATCGCCCGGATGTGCTTGACCCGGCATTACTAAGACCCGGGCGTTTTGATCGTCATGTGGTGCTGGAATTACCCGACCGTAATGACCGTATTGCTATTCTCAAAGTGCATGTCCGCAAGGTACCCCTGGCTGATGACGTAGACCTGGAGCAGGTATCGGCCGGTACCCCCGGTTTTTCCGGTGCCGATATCAAAAATCTGGTTAATGAAGCCGCCATGTTAGCCGCTCGAGATAAGGCAACCATAGTAAGCATGATTAATTTTGATGAAGCACGCGATAAGCTGATGTTGGGAACGGTACGTACCCTGGCTATCCAGCCGGAAGAGCGACATCGTCTGGCAGTGCATGAATCCGGCCATACGCTGGTTGCCTATTTTCTGCCCCATGCAGATCCTGTTTATAAGGTAAGTATCATTCCCCATGGCAGGGCTTTGGGTGTAACCCACCAATTACCCGAACATGAGCGTCACACGCTGCCAGAGGATTATTTAACAGATCGACTGGTGGTGATGATGGGGGGACGAAGTGCTGAACAGGAACTTTTAGGCAGTATCAGTTCCGGCGCCGATGATGACATTGCTCAGGCGACTGCACTGGCCCGTGCCATGGTCTCGCGCTGGGGTATGTCCAGGGAAATTGGTCCAGTAGATCTGCGCGATAGCGAGGAGCATCCATTTCTGGGCAGGGAAATGGCTCTACCGCGTCACTTTTCCGAAAACTCGGCACAGTCTGTGGATAAAGCTGTAAAAGAACTTTTAGGCAATGCCGAAAAACAGGCCATCGATTTAATTGCCAAACACAGGGAACTGCTAAACAGCCTGATTAATGAACTTGAAGAACATGAAACCCTGGACCAGAAGCAGATTAAGGCTTGCCTTGGCGACAAAGAACAGGCGGCCACAAACTGATACTCAATTGACCTGCATCAATACACCTGTTATAGATCAGGGTGACTATATTGTTTAGTAAATAAGGAGATTGCCATGATCGACATTGCAAACATTCTTGCTGACGAAGCTGCTTCTATACTTGAACACACATGTACCGGTATACCTAAATCGGTAATACATGCTCCGGGGTCAGACTATATCGACAGGGTTGTCGCCCATAAGAACCGCAAGCCTGCGGTGTTAAGAAACCTGAATGCATTATATAACCATGGTCGTCTGGCCGGGACGGGTTATATGTCACTGTTACCGGTAGACCAGGGTGTAGAACATTCTGCCGGAGCATCCTTTGCACCCAATCCGGCGTTTTTTGATCCGGCAAATATTATCAAGCTGGCCATTGAAGGTGGTTGCAATGGCGTGGCATCAACACTGGGTGTATTGAACAGCATTGCCCGCGATTACGCACATAAAATCCCCTTTATTGTAAAGATCAACCACAATGAACTGCTCAGCTATCCTAACCAGTACGACCAGACCATGTTTGCCAGTGTCGATCAGGCTTTTGATATGGGGGCCGTTGCCGTGGGTGCTACCGTGTATTTCGGCTCGGAGCAATCGCGTCGGCAAATACTGGAAGTCAGCGAAGCCTTCGAACATGCCCACGCCCTTGGTATGGTCACGGTTTTATGGGCCTATTTACGCAACAGCGCCTTCAAACATGAAGGTACGGATTATCATGTATCGGCTGATCTTACTGGCCAGGCCAATCACCTGGCGGCAACCATCGATGCGGATATCATTAAACAGAAACAGGCGGAAAATAATGGCGGCTTCAATGCAATCCAGTTTGGCAAGACCCACCCAAAAGTGTATTCTGAACTAACAACAGAACACCCGATTGATCTGGTGCGTTACCAGGTGGCCAACTGCTACATGGGACGTGTCGGCATGATTAATTCCGGTGGGGCATCCGGTGATGACGATTTACACCAGGCGGTGCGTACAGCAGTGATTAACAAACGCGCCGGTGGTATGGGGCTGATTTCAGGACGTAAAGCCTTCCAGAAACCCATGGAACAAGGCATTGCTTTATTGCATGCTATTCAGGATGTATATTTATCCGAAGAAGTCACGCTTGCTTAATTCACATGCTTAATTCACATTTTATTAAATCGACGGATAATTATTGCCTTTGCGGGGCGATGTGGCTGGACTTCCAGATCGTTTTAAATATAACGGTATTTATTCAAAGTTTTCTTAACCAGGATCAAGTTTTTAAAGATGATAAGAGATATCTTATAAATAGGGGTAAGTGTTCTTGTAATCCAGTATCAATGAGGGTTTAATAGATGAAACAGCCATTACAAATCAACTTCAGAGACATTCCACAATCAGATATGATCGAAGCCAGGGTTCGCGAAAAAGCTACCGGGCTCGATAAATTTTATGATCAGATTATGACCTGTCGTGTCATGATAGAAACACCACATGGTCATCACCATAAAGGCAACCTGTACCATATACGAATTGATTTAACCGTACCTAATGGTGAAATTGTTATTAACCGTGATCCAAAAGATCACCATGCACATGAAGATGTTTATGTCGCAATCCGAGATGCCTTCGATGCTGCGCGTAGAAAGTTGCAGGATTACGCCAGAAAACAGCGTGGTGATGTTAAAAGCCACGAAGTCCCGCCACACGGGACTATTTCTGAGCTGGTTCCAGTCGAGGACTTTGGCAGGATACAAACATCAGACGGCAGAGAGATTTATTTCCATCGCAATAGTTTTGTCGATGGTGATTTTGACAACCTGGATATTGGCGACAAAGTAAGGTTTGTCGAAGAGGCAGGAGATGAGGGGCCACAGGCAAGTACTGTACATTTAACTGGCAAGCACAATATTGTTGGTTAAAACTGCATAATAGTGAAAGCGAGGAAATCTCATGACGGCAGGTGAATACTGTAACCGTGAAGTAGTCATTACCGGGCAAAATGCTTCTGTTACCGAAGCCGCTATGCTGATGAGACAACATCATGTTGGTGATCTTGTTGTGGTTAAGAAGCAGGGAGAAAAAACTCTACCAATTGGCATCATAACAGACCGTGATATTGTCGTTGAAGTCATTGCACAAAAATCCGATCCTGACTCATTAATCATAAAAGATATTATGAGCACAGGTGTTATTACTGTTGAAGAAAAAGAAACGTTGCTGGATACCCTGGCGATTATGCAAAACCACTGTGTACGACGAATAATTGTTGTTGATGGTCAGGGGAATTTGCAAGGACTGTTGTCTGCGGATGATGCTATCGAGTTAATTGCAGAAGCAATGAATAATCTAACTAAACTTGTAAAGCAGGAAATAACTCGTGAGGAAAAAGAACATTCATAGC
>WTCC01000132.1 GCA_013138755.1 Gammaproteobacteria bacterium | reverse complement strand
ATTCATATATTTAATAACGATGTCTTTGTATATGAAATAAACAATACTGGTGGCTGGTACGATTTTGGTTTCCTGTTCGGTGTGATCTGCATCTGGGGTGGTGGTTCTCACATGTCCTGTAAATCTTCCGCAGATAAAAAACGCGATAAAGAGTGGGAAGAGATAGGCGATAAAGTTGAAAAAAAAGTGATGCGTAAGTTAAAAGAATGGTCAGAAAACGAAGAGGGTACAGATGATGGCAATGACTGGGAAGAAATTGGTGAAAAAGTAGAGAAAAAAATGAAACGCAAAATACGTGAGTGGGCAGAAAAGGATTAAGAGTTCAAAATATGAATGTCATCAAAGCATTAGAGCAGCGAAAATCAACACGTGCATTTCTTAGTAAAGAAGTTGAGCAGGAAAAAATCAATACCATTCTCAATGCAGCACGCCATGCACCATCTGGCACAAATACACAGCCCTGGCAGGTGGCGGTTGTTACCGGCGAGGCTAAAACCAAACTCCAGACAAAGATAGAAGAAGCTTTTCGTGCAGGGGATAAAGGCAATGCCGATTACACTTATTATCCAGATGAATGGCAACAGCCTTATGCTTCACGCCGCAAGGAATGTGCTTTGCTTATGTATAAAACACTGGGCATAACGCGAGAAGATAAAGAACGCCAAATAAATCAATGGGTCGCAAATTATCGTGCCTTCGATGCACCTGTTTTGCTTTTGTTCTTTATGGATGATGTAATGCAAACGGGCTCTTATATCGACTATGGCATGTTTTTGCAATCTGTGATGTTAGCTGCCGTTGACCAGGGTTTAGCAACCTGTCCTCAAGCCTCTATTGCAGATTACCCTGAAATAATTAAAGCGGAATTAGCTTATCCAGAAGAAACCGTTTTGCTATGTGGCATGGCATTAGGTTATGAAGATAAAGATGCGTTGGTTAATAGTTATCGTACATCACGAGAGGATGTGGATTCGTTTACCAGGTATTTCAAATAGAGGAAATTACAAAACCAGTAAAAGATGGCAGGTCCTTTTGATTTGATGTACCAGATAGTAATAGTAATGAATGGTGCAACTATGAATGGTTTATTACATGACCGATTCTCAGAATAAATTCGATAAGGCTATTTGGGAAACTGTTTCCAGAATAGCGAGCGGTCGTGTTATGGCTTACGGTGAAGTTGCGCGTGCATCAGGTTACCCACGTCACGCGAGAATGGTGAGTAAAGCGATGAGTCGGTCAGTCGAACCGCTGCCCTGGTATCGTGTTGTTAGATCTGATCGTACACTCGCCTTTGAGGCTGGTAGTGAGCCTTACAATAAACAACGGAGTTTGCTGGAGAAGGAGGGCGTACAAATCATTAGTGGAAAAGTTATTCCAATTGATTCAGATGATGGTAAAGATTTAGATGAATTACTCTGGGGTCCACCTGGATAAGTCATGCATTTTTATAAATCGAGATAAAAGGGGACGTTTTTTGCCTGATTATATTCTTGTCTGAGAGTTTTAAGATCTCTCGGTAATTGCTCCGTGCATTACCCTAATAAGCTACATCCATGTAGCGATCCCTCCGGTCGAGATGACAGGCACAAGAAGCGATTTTTAATCGCTATAAAACAACCTATGGACTTTTAGTCCATAGTCGTTGAGTTTTGAGTGTTTAATACTGCCAGATCTTCCGGATTGAAAATGCCTTTTTCGGTAATGATGGCCGTCACCAGTCTGGCGGGTGTTACATCAAATGCGGGATTCAGGGCGTCCGAGCCGGGTGAGCTGGTCAATATGGTTTCCAGTTTTCCATTTGCATTTGGCCCTGATTGATAAAGCACTTCATCCTGATGTCTTTGCTCTATGGGTATATCTGTACCTGAGGCGCAGCCAAAATCAATGGTTGATACCGGCGCAGCCACATAGAACGGAATGCCGTAATGTTGTGCCACGATGGCTTTTTCCAGGGTGCCTATCTTGTTAGCCACATCACCATTGGCGGCAATCCTGTCGGAACCGACAATCATCATATCTACTTTGCCCTGTGACATCAGGTGCGCGCCGGCATTGTCCGCAATAATCACGTGGGGCACGTTCTCGTTTTTCAGCTCCCAGGCTGTCAGTCGGGCACCCTGTCCTCTGGGCCTGGTTTCATCTGCATAAACAAAAACATCTTTGCCGCTTCTGTGTGCTGCATATACAGGTGACAGTGCTGATCCGTAATCCACAAAGGCAAGCCAGCCGGCATTACAGTGTGTCTCGATTTTGTCGCCGTCCTTGATTAGCTCATTGCCCAGTTCACCGATTTTTTTACATGCATCGGCGTCTTCATCAGCAATTTGTTGCGCCTCCTTAGCAGCATGTTCTGTTGAAAATTGTCCTGTTGAGAGCTGTCCTGCCCGGTACACACGCTCGACTGCATAAAACAGGTTTTGTGCGGTAGGGCGTGTATTTTCGATTTCCTGCCGGGCATTTTCTATAAAGCCGGCATCATTGTCTCCTTCAAGAAATGCCTGCGCCATGGCATAAGCTGCTGTTGCACCGATAGCACCGGCACCTCTGACAATCATGGTTGATATCACCATGCAGGTATCCCGGTAATTTTCAGCTCTGAATATTTTGAATTCAAACGGCAACAGGTTTTGCTCAATCAGGCAAACCGTGTTGCCCTCCATCCAGACCGTCCGGTAATCTTTGCCGTTTACTTTCATGAATAACTCTCTTTACCTGGTTCTTTTTGCTTACTTACTAAACAGTTCACTAGATAGCCAACATGTCCGTCCGCGAGACG
>WTCC01000135.1 GCA_013138755.1 Gammaproteobacteria bacterium | reverse complement strand
TCAACAAAGCTTAGCAATTATGAGTTTGAATACAGGATGATTAAATCAGATGGTGGCGTGATCTGGTTTCATGACATTGTGAATGTGGAATTAAAAAATGCAGCGCCCCATATATTAAGAGGCTTCTTAATTGATATTACCGATCGTAAGCTGGCTGAGCAAAAACTGCAGGAAGAAAAACAGTTCTCAGACAATATCATTGGCAGCTTGCCCGGCCTGTTTTTTATGCTTGACCGGCAAGGCCGCTATATTCGCTGGAATGAAAATACTGAGCGTGTAGCTGGTTGCAGTGGAGATGAACTGCTGGGCAGAGTCGCCTTTGATTTTGTCAGCCCTGAAACCCGAGATCACGTTAAGCAAGAAGTCGAGCGATGTTTTCGTGAAGGCAGTATCACCATCGAATATGAAAATCTTACTGCAGATGGTCAAAAAGTTTCTTATGCAGGCTATGCCGTTCGCGCTAGTATCGGCGGCGATGACTATCTGGTCGGTATCGAAATAGATATCAGCAAACAAAAACAGATGGAAAGGGATAATACCCTGCTTCGTGATGAGTTGAATCATGTTTCGCGCGTATCTACTGTGGGTGAATTAACGGCATCAGTGGCACATGAACTTAATCAGCCGCTTGCAGCGATAATGAGTAACGCTCAGGCCGCAATCAATTTTCTCGATAAAAAAGTGCCTGATATGGATGAGGTCAGAGATGCTTTGATGGATATCGTTAGTGATGACAAAAGGGCAGGTAATGTCATTAACCGGTTACGCAAGCTGCTTATAAAAGGTGAGCCGGAAAAGAGCATGCTGGATTTGGCAGAGCTAGTTGATGAGGTAATCCTGCTGGTCAAGAATGATGCCTTGCATAGGAATGTTTTAATTACTCATGAGCAAGCTAAAGCGGCGCTTCCATTAGTGGCAGGGGACAGAATTCAACTGCAACAAGTTATGTTAAACATAATCCTCAATGCCTTTGATGCGATGTTAAAAAATAATAAGGAGGAGCGCAGTCTTATAATAAGTACTATTCAAACCAGTCCGGAAAGTATTACTGCAGCATTTACCGATAGTGGTACCGGTATTGAACAACAGGATATTGATCATTTGTTTGATGCTTTTTATACAAGCAAACAGACTGGTATGGGCATGGGGCTGACTATCAGTCGTTCCATTGTTGAAGCTCACGGTGGAAAATTGTGGGCGACTAAAAATGAGAGTGGGCAGGGTGCAACATTTTATTTCAGTTTGCCATTAGATAAACAAAATAAACAATGAATAACAAAACAGCAAAAATATATGTGGTGGATGATGATGCTTCGGTGCGCAAGTCCCTAGCGCGGCTTCTTTGCTCAGTTGATTACCAGGTAGACACTTTTTCATCTCCGCAGAACTTTCTGGACTTAAAGCAATATGAGCATCCCTGTTGTTTAATTCTTGATGTGTCGATGCCGGGTTTAAGCGGCCTGGAAGTTCAGCAAAAACTTGTTTCAAATAATGCTAATGTGCCCATTGTATTCATCACAGGTTACGGCTCCATCCCTATGAGCGTGCGCGCCCTTAAACAAGGGGCGATGAATTTTCTTGAGAAACCGGTTGATCGCAGTGAGTTGTTGGCAGAGGTTGAAAAGGCCATTCAGCTGAATACACGAGTGGACAATGAAAGAGCAGAAATACTGGCCATCGAGCAACATATCAATTCACTGACACCCCGTGAGAGAGAAGTATTTTATCTTGTCGTTAAAGGTTATCTGAACAAACAGATTGCGGCACAACTCGAAGTGTGTGAAAAGACTATAAAAGTACATCGGGCAAGAGTAATGGAAAAAATGAAAGTTAAATCTCTGGCCGAATTAGTACATCTGAATGAACTGATATCACCCGATCAGCGTATATCCCAGCTACAACCTTATAGAGTTTAAACTCTTTCTATTGCCCCGTTTTATGGCTTATTGGACCAAGGTCCAATAGTACAGAGCTGTTTTTCGCGTTAATTTTCCTCATAGACAAAGCCTTGCTACTGTTTTTTAAGCAGATTTAATGATTTGGTTATGCCAATGCCAATGCCAATGCCAATGCCAATATCAATGAGAGAATCGATTTGTGACTGATACTAAACCAATTGCTTACGTCATTGATGACGATTTATCGGTGGGCAAAGCATTGGCTCGATTACTTAAGTCAATGGATTACCGCTATGAAATATTTACCTCTGCAGAGGATTTTCTTAACCGTGCCAGTAAAGAAGAGGCAAGTTTCCTGCTGCTTGATATCAAGCTACCTGGAATGAGTGGCGAGCAGTTACAAATGGAATTAAAGAAACGTGCAATAAATATTCCGATCATATTTATTACGGGGCATGGAGAAGTTGAAATAGAAAAAAAAGTGTTGCGTGAAGGTGCACATGGATATTTAGAAAAACCCTTCGATGATCAGTTGTTATTAGACTTGATAGAAACCGCGATCGCTAAAGAACCGAATTTTTAAGATTTAATTGACAATGCACTTGAAGGAGGCATGAAAATGAACATTAAGCCCGTCTTTTTAATATCAATAATCAGTACAGGATTGCTTTTACCAACTCAATCCAATGCTGAAACCTGGTCGTATGAAATCGAACTTTATGCATTGTTAGCAAGCATTGAAGGCGATGCCAGTGTTGGGCGTGTAACCGGCGCAGATGTGGACGTCGATTTTGGTGACATTCTGGACAATTTAGAGCTTGCTGGATCTATGCATTTTGAAGCGCACCATGAAAATGGTTGGGGTATGGCCTTCGATTATGTGTTCATGGATCTTGCGTCGGACATTACCAGCCCAAGAGGTGGTGTTGCAAATGTAGATGTTAGACAGGGTGTTTTTGAAGCACTTGCGGTGCGACGCAACAAGTTACGTGATGGTCAGCTGGATTATTTGTTCGGGATACGTTGGTGGGACCATGATCTAGATTTGACATTCGATCCAGTAGTGCTTTCCGGTCCGATTACAAAGAATGTAGAAGAGGACTGGGTCGACCTGATTGTCGGTGTTCGTTGGCTAAGCAAAATTAATGAGAAGTGGAATTATGTTTTACGCGGT
>WTCC01000255.1 GCA_013138755.1 Gammaproteobacteria bacterium | reverse complement strand
ACCAATTCATCGCCATCGACAACAGGCATACCGGAGATATGGTATCTTTCACGCAGCGCCATAACATCGCGTACTGTCATGTCCGGTGTTACTGTCACCGGTTCTACAATCACGCCACTTTCGTATTTTTTAACCGTATTGACTTCCGCTGCCTGCTCTTTAGGCGTCATGTTTTTGTGGATAATACCCAGACCACCTTCCTGAGCTAAGGCAATAGCAAGACGTGATTCAGTCACTGTATCCATGGCAGCGGACAACAGTGGCACGTTCAGGGAGATATCACGGGTAACTTTGGTCTTTAGTGATACATCTTTAGGCATCACTTTGGAGTGGGCAGGAACCAATAAAACATCATCAAAGGTTAAGGCTTCTTCGACTATACGCATAACAATTCCCGCTTAATTTGAAAAGCGGCTCATTATAAGCGCCACGGGCGTTTGTAACAAGATTTGTATGCTCTTTACAGCTAAAATAATTGATTAAATCGGCGTTTTAGTCTTTATCTTCACGTTCTTAGCCCGCTACAGCCTGACAAGCCATTTTTTATGGTTAAATCACGACACCATGCCAGTTTCAAAAAACAATAACATCTACAGCGTCAGCACCCTGAATCAGTCCGTAGCGAATCTGCTCGAAGAGCAATTTTCCTGGATCTGGGTAGAAGGCGAAATTTCAAATCTGGCACTGCCTGCGTCAGGTCACATCTACTTCAGTTTGAAGGATCGATCAGCGCAAGTCAGCTGCGCCATGTTCAAAGGACGCAACCGTACTCTCAAGTTTCAGCCAGAGAATGGCAATCAGGTATTAGTCCGCGCCAAAGTCAGCCTCTACCAACCTCGCGGAAATTACCAGCTCATTGTCGACCGCATGGAAGAAGCCGGTGATGGTGCTCTACGGCGTCAGTTCGAACAATTAAAAATCAAACTCGCTGACGAAGGACTTTTTGACGAAGCTAACAAACTCGATATCCCTGAACTACCTGAAAGCATAACCATCATCACCTCTAAAACAGGGGCTGCTGTTCATGACGTTTTAAGTGTCATCGAAAGACGTTTTCCATCTATCCCCGTCAAACTATTCCCCGTCCCTGTTCAGGGCAAGGAAGCTGCACCAGCAATCTGCAACGCCATTAAACTCATTGGCGATAATGTTTCTGAGGGAAAATTTGATTGCGACGTTATCCTGCTGGTGCGTGGCGGCGGATCTCTCGAAGACCTCTGGTCATTCAACGAAGAAAGTGTTGCACGCGCAATCTACGACTGTCCTATTCCCATCGTCAGCGGTGTCGGACACGAGGTCGATGTCACCATTGCTGATTTCGTTGCCGACATACGAGCAGCCACACCCACGGCTGCAGCTGAAACCGTCACACCGGATCAGACCTCATGGCTACAGAGCTTTGATTACTATCAGCAACGGCTACAACAATTGATCAACGATAAAACTGAACGCCAACAGGAAAAAACCCAATGGTTGCTTCGCCGCTTACAAACACAGCACCCAGAAACAAAAATTCAAGACTCTAAACATCGTATCAAAGAACTCACAAAACGATTGATGCTGCACAGACAATCCATGCTCAGCGCACGCCGTGGAAAATTAGCCGCGTGTTACGCAAGATTTAGTGCGCAGAGCCCCCAATTGTTAGTCACACAAAACAAACAGACAACACACTTCTTAAATGCCAGGTTACAAATGGCAACGTTGAACCTGTTAGGCAATAGGAAATCACAGTTAAGCAATGTAGCGAGAACGCTAAACGCGATAAGCCCAT
Source organism: Gammaproteobacteria bacterium (assembly GCA_013138755.1). Lineage (GTDB taxonomy): Bacteria > Pseudomonadota > Gammaproteobacteria > SZUA-229 > SZUA-229. The sequence goes on along the minus strand of WTCC01000255.1, from coordinate 4,870 downwards.
TACAGACTTTAGAACGGGGCTACTCCATAACAATGGATAACAAATCCAAAGCTATTTTATCTGTCAAACAGGTGAAGACTGGTGATACAATCGAAACTCGCTTACATAATGGAAATCTGATCAGCCGTGTTGAATCTTGCATTGAAACCGAGAAAAAAAATCAGTAACAAAACTGTTTTTCTCGCAACTTTAATTCTTCTATCGGCAAACAGTACCGCAATACACGCTGCTGACACCGAAGCAAAAAAAGTCAAAACCACTGCCTATAAAGATATCGTATTAAATGTTACGCACACTCTAGGCGGTGTCGTTCCCGCTGCACAAGACAGCAACATAAGCGCACAGATCAGCGCAATCATTAATCAATTTCATGTCGATACTGGCCATGAAGTAAAAAAAGATGATTTATTAGTATCACTTGACTGCCGTGAATATCAACTACTCGTCAAACAAGCCGGAGCGAACCTCAAAGCTGAAAAAGTACAACTCGCACACGCCAGGATACAATTTAATCAAGCGAAAAAATTAAACAAACAAGGTAACATCTCAAAAGAAACTTATAACCTGCGAGAAGCTGAAGAGAATCGTTTAAAAGCAACTGTCATCAATAAGACCGCAGCAGAACAGCTCAGCAAAATCACTGCTGAGCGCTGTCAGGTAAAAGCCCCATTCGATGGTTACATCACACACCGCGATGCCAGCATCGGCGAACTGACACAGCCAGGCACGTCACTATTGCAACTTGTCTCTAAAACTAATGACATAGTCGAAACCAAAATCAACCACCGATTACTAAACAGTTTCTCACAAGGTAGAAACCATCAGTTTATTTTTAACAACAAAACTTATGATTTAGATATTGAATTTATTCTGCCGGTACTCGACACCAGGACAAGAAACCACATCGCGCGTTTAAAGTTTACAAAAGAAAAAGCCATTACTGGCAGCGTAGGAAAGATACGATGGCAGGATGAGAAATCATCCATCCCTGCTAGTTATGTTGTTTCGCGTAATAACAAACTTGGCGTCTTTGTTGCGGAAAAAAACTCTGACTCGGACACTACAGCAAAATTTATAGAGATCGAAAATGCCACCGAAGGTCAGCCTGCTATTATTAAATTAGATGCAAAAACACAAATCATCACTAATGGTCGCTTCAATGTAAAACATGGTGACGCCCTGAAGGTCACCAACTAAACAACAATGTTTCGAGCCTTTATAGAAAATCATGTCCTCGCCAACCTGTTTTTCATACTGGTTTTAATCCTCGGCACCATCAGTTACTCCACTCTGCCACGCGAAAAAGACCCAACGATAAACTTTAACTGGATCCAGATCACCACAGCTTTAGTTGGCGCTTCTGCAATAGACATCGAAAAGCGTATCACCGATCCGTTAGAAGACGTCATACGCAGCATATCAGACATCAAGTTTGTCTCCAGCAATAGTCGTGAAGGTATCTCCAGCATATTAATTCGCTTCGACGATGTCAGTGAACGCATCTTCGATAAACGTATCGCTGACTTACGTCGCGAGATCCAGAACAAACAGAATGAATTACCCAGTGAAGCGACCGACCCGTTTATCTTTGAAATAACCACCGACAATGCCTACCCGACCGCATCGATCGTTGCCATCTCTGCGGCCAGTGATGAAAATTTACGGATACAATCTGAGCGATTAAAAAAAGAACTGGAATCTATCAAAGGTATCGATCGGGTGATGACGACCGCATTAGATGACCCCGAGCTTCAAGTGTTTTTCGACCCACAAAAATTACAGCACTATGGTATCAAACCCAGTGATCTTGCAGACACGATCAAAAGCTACTATCAAGACACCCCAGCCGGCAGCTTAAAAGTACAGTCTCAAGAATGGTTTATTCGTTTGACCGGCGCGAGCGCTGACCCCAATGTACTAGCAGCACTCCCTGTACTTACCGCACAGGGTGAAGTGCCTCTCAGTGAAATAGCCGAAGTCAAACGCAGCAGAGAAAAACCTGATCAACTCGTTAGTTACAACCATCAAGATGCAGTGCTTTTTGCTATTACAAAAAAATCAAATTCAAATACTCTCGACTTAGTCAAAAGACTAAACGACTTTGTCGATAAACGAAATCTATACACTGATAATACAGGCGTTCAGCTAGCGCTGATTGACGACTCGACTGAAATCACCAATAAATCCATCAACGTAATGCAGACTAACGCACTGGTTGGTCTATTTTTTGTACTCATGGTCACATGGCTATTTCTCGGTTTCAATATAGCCATTCTGACTAGTATCGGCATACCATTTATCCTTGCCGGCACGTTCTGGATAATCAGCTTACTCGGGCAGAGTCTAAACATCATGGTCTTACTCGGCGTCGTCATATCACTGGGTATGCTGGTAGACGATGCCGTGGTAGTGGTAGAAGCCATCTATCAGCGACTGGCAAAAGGTGCCGATCGCATTAATGCCTGTATCGACGCTTTAAAAGAAGTAGCTGCGCCTGTAACCACCGCCGTACTCACTACCATTTCTGCCTTTTTACCGCTGATGCTGATGCCCGGCATCATGGGTAAATTTTTAATGGTTGTCCCTCTGGTTGTCTCCATCGCATTAGCAATCAGTCTGATAGAGGCATACTGGATGCTACCGGCACATATCATCGCATCCAAAGTCGACTTTACTAAACCGACAAAAATGCAGATCTGGCGACAGAACTTCACCCATCGAATACAGATAAGCTACATACGTGCATTGATTAAAGTTATGCGCTATCCCAAACGCGCTGCATCATTCATCATCCTGTTATTTGTATTAGCCGTCACATCTATCGTTGCCGAAATGGTCGAGTTTGACTTTTTCGCCAGCGACCCCATACGTAAATTTTATATCAACATTGAAATGCCTCCCGGCACACCTCTTGAAGGCACTTTAGAAACCACGCTAAAGATTGAAAGCATCGCGCGCAGCCTTCTAACCAAAGAGGAAACACGCGCACTGGTTAGTTATGCCGGACAGATGTTTACTGAAAACGAACCATTTTTTGGTAACAGTTACGGCCAGATCATGATCAGCCTTAATCCCGATAGCAGTAACCATTCCGACAAACCCTTCCGTCACGTGGACGAAGTGCTCGACGAGATAAGGGCAGCCGTCAGCGATTATCCTGATGCGCTCAACATATCATTCTTCCGTCTGGCTGGCGGGCCACCAACCGCCAAACCGATCAGTATCAAAGTACGTGGTGATAACTTACAGCAGATTCAGTCTGCCGCTGAAGCATTAAAAGAGATACTGCGCTCGCTTCCTGCCGTGCAGGACGTCAACGATGACGCATCAAAAGGACGCGATGAACTCAACTTAGTCTTTGACAGCTATGCCATTCAAAACAGTGGGCTAAGCCCCGCAGATATTGCACGTAACTTACGCTTGCTGGTTGACGGTGAGATCGTGGCATCGATGCAACACGATGGCGAAGAATTAGAAGTGCGTGTTAAAGCAAAACCCCGTGACCTGCATAGCGTCGAAGAACTGTTATACACACAGATCGTTTTACCGGACGGTAGCGTTCGCCCCCTCTCCTATTTTCTCAGTGATGAAACAGGTAACGGTCCGGGAAATATCCGCCACTACAATTATCGCCGCGCCATTACAGTCGAAGCGGATCTCGATACAGACCTAATGAATACTGTCGAAGTCAATGATGCGATAAAACAACAGTGGCTTACCATCGCTGATCGTTACACTGAAAACGATCTAGACTTTAGCGGACAACTTGATGACATCAATGAAAGCTTGAACTCGATGCTTATTTTATTTTTGTTCGGCGTACTACTCATCTACGCGATACTGGGCACACAATTCAAGAGTTACTTCCAACCGCTCATCATATTGTCTACCGTACCTATGGCTTTCACTGGAGTGACTATGGGTTTATTAATTACAGATAACCCTTTAAGTCTCTACACCATGTACGGCGTAGTGGCACTGGCAGGCATCGCGGTTAATGCCGCTATCGTTTTAATCTCAGCGGCTAATGAGCGCTTGAAGCTAGGCATGAGCATTACCCATGCAACGATCTACGCAGCTCGCCGGCGTATTACCCCGATATTAATTACCACTCTAACTACTATTGCCGGCTTATCATCACTCGCACTCGGGCTCGGCGGGGAGTCTCTCATCTGGGGACCTGTGGCGACTGCTATCGTGTGGGGTTTAGCTTTTTCCAGCCTGTTAACTTTATTCGCTATACCATTATTATTTAGGATCTTTGTCAGCCAACCGGGGTCTTAACTTAATAAAAACAACGGTATATAAAATATCTTAAATCTTTTGAAAAAGTTTGATCTTAAATATATGGAATGCTGATAATAATGGTTTATTCTATATATTCGAAATGACATTTGTATGAGTGACAATTTTATGGTAAAAAGTCGCTCGCAAAATTTATACGTGGCAACAATTTTTCCTAAGTTGTTGATTTTTATATAACGCGTACCAAGTAGCTAGTAGCAACCGGAGTTAGAGATGGCAAAGACAGAGCCAAACACAAATTATACTTTTAAACCTTATAAAGAGAAAAAAGGCGAAGAGTACATGTGCGAAAAACAAATAACGCATTTCACTGCCATTTTAGACGCATGGAAAACAGAACTGATGTCAGAGGTTGATCGCACTGTGGATCACATGAAGGACGAAGCTGCAAATTTCCCTGATCCCGCAGACCGCGCGACTCAAGAAGAAGAATTCAGCCTGGAACTGCGAACACGTGACCGTGAACGCAAGCTCATCAAAAAAATTGACGATACAATGGCTCTTATGAGCAGTGGTGAATACGGGTATTGCGACACATGTGGTGTCGAAATCGGTTTACGACGTA
>WTCC01000048.1 GCA_013138755.1 Gammaproteobacteria bacterium | reverse complement strand
GCACCGAAAACTTTCTGGGCGAATGTGAGCGATACAAGAATAAAGCATTTTAGAAAAAAAGTGTTTAAGCTGACACATGACCCGGTATTAAACTTTTTTATTTTAATTCAAATACTTAATCAGTTCTAAGCCTGCACCCTGTGTCATCTGTATCATAGCCTGTTATATTTATGTTTGATTATGTAATATTAGTATATTATAATATGCTAATATTAGGGCTTTATATCATAAATAAAAAATACATTGCCCTCTTTTGCAAAAACAACAAACGGGGCAACGGAACCTGCTCCAATCAATAACTATCAGGGTAGTAATTTTTTTGGAGAAGTATTTTAATGTTTAAATTCACCTCATCACAGATCAAGTTAGTATTACCTGTAATTTTAAGCCTGCTTGTTTCCACTGTTATAACAAATACGGCAATTGCCGCCACTTCGGCACTGGCAACCGATTTACAGGATCTGGTCGCACAGGGCAATAACGTAAATACACAGTTATCAGCCACATCACTGAATATCGATAACAGCTGCACTGAGCTGGGCAGCGCCATTGCTTCCGTTGAAGCCTTTATTACCGCTGTTGAAGCGGTATCTGGCAACCTCTCTGCGCCACTATCACTGGATGTTGATAGCATCACCGCATTAGACGACTTATCGATTGTATCGACAAACATCGCTAGTGTATTACCTGTTTTATCTGCAGACATCAGCGCCATATCAACAAATTCAGATCTGGCAGACATTCAGGCTGCTCTTGACACCATGTTAAAACTCTCCGATGACATCGGCCTAATGGCAGACCGTATTCTAGAAATGGCCGATAAAATTCTGCTGATGGCCGACAATATTGGCCTCATGGCTGATCGCATTCTGCTCACCCAGCAAATACAAAGCAGTAATCTGGCGTTAACGCAGGCATTCATGCTCAGCACACAGGAGAACATGATTACATTAAGCGTTACTGTTGATACTTCAGATTATAACAACACACTCAATAATCTAACCAGCACCGGTAACGTTTTGTCACTGGACATGAACAACACCCAGCTTACTGAAAGTAACATGAATACGGTGCTGGCTGACTTTGAAAACCGGGTAGATGATTACCGCAGCAGTGTTATGTTGATGTTTAACATAGTCAACAGTGACAGCAGAATAGCAAGTCATTACATCAACAGTGACACATTAACCATGCTGGGTGATCTTTCAGTAATAAATGCAGCACTGGCAAATTCACTAAACCAGTTTTCACAATCAGTAGAAGTGCTGGCTCCAGATACTGACATTGCGGTATTAAACGATTCAGTTTATAGCATGCTGCGTTTAGCCAGTGACATAGGTCTGATGGCTGGCCGCCTTGTTGAAATGGGCGATGACATCAATATCATGGCTGACAATATCGGCGCCATGGCAGTACGCATTGTAGATACTCAAACACTACAACAGAGCAACCTCGACTTAACGCAGTCGAACTTAAGCACAGCCCGAATTACAACAATTACCGTTATTTCTGTATTTGGCCTGTAAGCCAGAAATCACAATATCCATCGGGCCAATTTTATTGGAGATAAATTAATGAAGAATTCAATTATGCAAAAAACCACAGCATGGTTATCTTTAATGCTACTCAGTGTTTTGTTTAACACGGCTGTTGCAGCGTCACCACTGTCTAGCGATTTACAAAACCTGTTAAGCGAAGCACAGGCGACAGATGCACAACTGGCAGCAATCACACTGACAGATAACAACATGTGCAGTGAACTGTTGAGCGCACATCAATCTGTCGATGCACTGATTGACAACATCGAAAGTGTAAACGCAGGTTTAAACACAGCAATATCGATAGATAACGACAGCCTGCAAGCACTGGATGACTTAAGTATGGTGCTAGTCAGTATGGCCAATAGCAGCACAGCTTTGTCATTAGACTTAAGCCTGCTTAACAGCACAACAGACATGTTTGCAATAAGCAACGGTTTAACTGCAATGTTGAGACTGGCCGATGACATTGGCACCATGGCTGACCGCATTCTGGAAATGTCAGATAAAATTCTGCTAATGGCAGACAACATTGGTTTAATGGCCGATCGAATCATCATCACGCAACAAATACAGAGTGATAACCTGGCCTTAACACAGGCCTCTATTCTTGCTACACAACAAAACAGTATATCTTTGGTCAGCGTGGCCAGCACCAGTACATACGAAGTAGACTTTAATTCACAGACACTCACAGGCAACATTCTGGCGGCAGACATATCTACCACTGCGCTCACCACATTTTCAATGGCGAGAAAATGGGCTGATTTGGCGACAGAAACAGACGCTTTAATGGCACAGGTAAAAGCCACTCACGAAACCATCACCGCTGCGTCTGAATCAAACACGGTAACTATTGATGCCGACAGCTACACAGCTTTAGTGGACATGAGCATCATGGTAAATGCCATCGGCACAGCCACACAGGGACTGGCGCTGGTAACTGAAAGTTTATCGCCGTTCACAAAAGATGCGACATTAAGTGACAGCATGGTGAGCGTATTACAACTAACAGCCGACATCGGTGTAATGGCTGACCGTATTCTGGAAATGGCAGATTTAATATTAGCCATGGCAGATAATATTGGATTAACAGCCGATCAAATTATAGCCACACAACAACTGCAAAGCACTAACTACGTCGCCACCCTGGCATCAGTAGAAGCTACACAGGAAATTGCCATTTCCATAATCGCGGTTAATTCACTATAAGATGAACACAAACAAACCGAGGCACAACCATCCGGCTCAGAAAACAATTCATTCTTCTACACTGCTGTCCCGTTAGCAGCTAGAGATATGGGTCGGGAACTTTTTGCTGAGACCGTCACCCGCAAGGATGCGGGTGCGAGCCCCATGGATGGGTTCACTGCATGTCTCAGCAAGAAGTTACCGATTCATGTCTCGCTTTGTAGAATCATCGGTTAATGCCTGCTATATCGCTATTTGTATACAATAATATATTTTTTTAACGGGACAGCAGTGATTAGCCTTTATTGTT
>WTCC01000054.1 GCA_013138755.1 Gammaproteobacteria bacterium | reverse complement strand
CGACTAACAACGAGTCAGACAAGCCTATTTATTTAGACTATTCAGCAACCACACCCATGGATGAACGTGTGGTGACTGAAATGCTTAAATATATGGGGCCACAAAGCAGTTTTGGTAATCCGGCTTCGCGTAGTCACCGTTTTGGCTGGGAAGCCGAAGCCGCTGTTGAGTTAGCACGTAAACAGGTTGCTGATTTAGTGGGTGCTAATCCGAAAGAAATCATTTTTACTTCGGGTGCAACCGAATCCGATAACCTGGCAATTAAAGGTGTTGCTCACTTTAATCAAAAGCGTGGTAAACACATTGTTACCTGTAAAACAGAACACAAAGCGGTATTAGACAGTTGCCGACAATTAGAACGTGAAGGCTATGAAGTCACTTACCTGGATCCAAAACAAAATGGCCTGCTTGATCTTAAAGTTTTTGAAGATGCCTTGCGAGACGACACGACACTAGTTTCTATCATGCACGTTAATAACGAAATTGGCGTGATTCAGGACATAGAAGCCATTGGTAAAATATGCCGTGCAAGAAAAATACTTTTCCATGTCGACGCTGCGCAAAGTGCCGGCAAGGTTGATATCAACCTTGAGCAACTGCCGGTTGATTTAATGAGTTTTTCGGCACATAAAATTTATGGTCCCAAAGGTATCGGCGCACTGTATGTGCAAAGAAAACCACGTGTTCGATTAGAAGCGCAAATGCATGGTGGTGGTCATGAGCGTGGCATGCGTTCAGGTACCCTGGCAACACACCAGATTGTTGGTATGGGTGAAGCCTTTAGAATTGCAAAAGCTGAAATGGCAACGGAAAACGAACGCCTGTTGAAACTAAGAAACAAACTGTACGACGGCGTAAAAGATATGGAAGAGGTTTATATTAACGGTGATATCGATCATCGCATTGCCGGTAACATTAATATCAGCTTTAACTATGTCGAAGGTGAAAGTTTGTTAATGGCATTAAAAGAGCTGGCTATTTCAAGTGGTAGCGCCTGTACTTCAGCAAGCCTGGAACCCAGTTATGTATTGCGTGCATTAGGTCGCAATGATGAACTGGCGCACAGTTCAATTCGCTTCACCATGGGACGTTATACAACAGAAGAAGAGATTGATCGTACCATCGCGCATGTTCGCACAGCCGTTGAAAAATTACGGGAGTTGTCACCGCTTTGGGATATGTATAAAGATGGAATTGATATCAGCAGTATCGAGTGGGCGGCACATTAGAAGCAATGAAAAGTGAATAATGAAAAATGAATAATGCACTGAAATCGTTCCTGACGATTTTCAGCATACACTCCATCCATGGAGATAAAAAGCTAAAAACAGAGAGTCGAAAATGGCCATTACCTTAACCGAACCTGCTGCTGAACGCATAAAAACTTTTCTTGAAAATCGAGGAAAGGGGGTTGGTTTACGCCTGGGTATTAAAACCATGGGTTGCTCTGGTATGTCTTATGTCCTTGAGTTTGTCGATGATATCAATCCGGATGATGAAGTATTCGAAGATTCCGGGGTAAAAGTTATCGTTGATAAAAAGAGCCTGGTTTATCTTGATGGTACAGAGCTTGATTACACCAGAGAAGGATTGAATGAAGGTTTTAAATTTAATAATCCTAAAGAAAAAGCGGCATGTGGATGTGGTGAAAGTTTTACCGTCTAGTTTGTAGCTGTTCAGCTTGCTTCTAACCACGCCATTTCTGCGTTAAAAAATGGACATTTACACCTGTAAACTCACATTTTTCGCCTTGAACTGACATGGTTAGAAGCAAGCTGAGCAGCTACAAAGACAGATTAAAATAATATTAATTACTGATAATCGATTATTCACGTGTCTAAAGATATTCTCAGCAGCAATTTTTTCGAGTTGTTTGGTCTCCCTGTTTCATATGATGTGGATCTAAACAAGCTTCAGCAGCAATATATGGCTTTACAAAAACAGGTTCATCCTGATAAGTTCGCCAGTGGGTCCGACCTGGAAAAGCGAATATCGATGCAGCAAACCTCCTGGATTAATGAAGCGCAAAGCACTTTAAAAGATCCCGTATTAAGAGCCAGTTATCTGCTGAAATTAAGAGGCATTGATTTTAGCCTGGAAAATGAAACCACGATGGATGCCGCTTTTTTAATGCAGCAGCTTGAGATGCGAGAGTCTCTGGAAAATATTAAAAATGAAACTGACCCGCTAGAATCGCTTGATTCGATAGCAGAAAAAGTAAAAGCTTCAACAGTTGTGATGATGGACGGTTTTTCGCAATCTTTAGATAACGATCAACTGGACGATGCACGAGAGTGGATAAGAAAGTTACAGTTTTTGCAAAAAGCAAAAAAAGAAATTAATGCACTAAGCGCTGAGATTGAAGACGAATTAATGCGTTAATAGTAGCGTAGGGTGGGCAGGTTTTTTTGCCCACGCGGATACAATATGCGTTAGCTCAGCGTGTAATGAAAATAGAAGGTAACTACTCAGATTTACCTGATTATGAGTAGTTAAAAAATAATTATTATGGCACTTATACAGATAGCAGAACCTGGCGAATCAACCACCGCGCATCAGCATCGATTAGCGGTAGGCATTGATCTGGGTACAACCAATTCACTGGTTGCTACTGTGCGTAGTGGCGATGTCAGTACATTGGCGGATGCTGATGGTCAGCACTTGTTACCTTCAGTCG
>WTCC01000167.1 GCA_013138755.1 Gammaproteobacteria bacterium | reverse complement strand
ACAAGAAGGTGAGCTTAATCCGCAAGTCGTGGAAAGCGATGAATGGAAAAAACTGATCAACCATCCGCAGATATTTTTCTATGAGATGGGTAAGCTCGATTCTGTTCTGCTCGGTGGCAGCAAGCACTATGGAAAATTACATGCAAAGTTTATTCTAGGCGATCAAGTCGGTTTTATAGGAACCAGTAATTTTGATTACCGTTCAAATTTATACAACTCCGAAATGGGCTATTTTTTTAAAAGTCCGGAACTGCGTCAGGATCTCTTGAAGCATTTTGAATGGCTTAAGAGCAACTCCTATCGATGGGGAACACCTGAATGGCTGCAAATGCGCAAGGACCTCATGGAAGCGGATACTAAAAAATCCGGCCCGGCTCGTAAACAACGCGGTATTTATAAAACCATAAAGTTTTTTGGAATTGAGTATCTGATGTAATGTTTAGCTGCTACAGCTGCCCGTAATTGTGCCCCGTTGGCCCCATTTGGACATGGCCTTTCTGGGGACAGTATACCTATTAGGCATCTTTTCCAGATTTGCGTCCTGGTTTCTTTGGCGCTAAATACAATAAAAGCACTGATTATTTTCTCGTTTTAACAAACACTTTAACGTGTCAGCCAGTAAACTAGCCCTGGTATATCATTGATACCAACAGTCAGAAAAATGCTGTCTGATGCCTCTTCAAAATCACGCACGCCCAGCGCGATTCGCAACCTGTCTTCCAGGAGATTGATATACACTTCTCCTCCTAATGTATCTTGTGAACCAACTTCAGGGCTGTGAAATTTATGATAGAAAGTTGGAGTAATACCGTAACTTGAAGCGATCAAAAACGGGGTCTTGCGAGTATAACCGATACCCAGGGCAATATAGTTCTCACGTTTTTTATCTTTACTTGATGAAAGGAAACCTCCGGCAAAACCCAGGCTGGGGCGCACGATAATCAGATCATTTTTTGTCAACGCTATCGTTGGCTGCCATCCCAGGGTAAGATCCCCTTCGACGATATCAAAGTTTATATCAAAAGGGATAACATTTCGCCAGAACCACTCATCTGGTGCAGTTGATGGTGAAAAGGTGGAATGTGTCCGATAGGTTGCACTCTGCAAGACAAAGCCGGCGGTACCGATCAGTTTAGTATTGGCTGATTCTCGTATATCTTCATCAGGTTCACGTGCCTCATATATTTCTTCTGTTTCTGTTTCGAGATAGATCAGCCGGTTTGTAATCCGGCGTGTCAGTTCTGAAGCCCAGTTATCCGGGTCATCGAGGATCTGTGCCAGCATAGAAGGTTTCCCGTCTTGCCCCGGTGTCGTTACAAAGCCCGCCGTTTTCAGGTGTTCAAAGAAAATCTTTTCGTCCTCTCCATCGGCCAGTGCTCTTATCAGAGCATCATGTATGATTCGCATGTCGACATCTTTGGCCGGCATCGGTTCATAAGAAAAGCGCAGCAAGCCTTTTTCGCCATATTCACGTTGAGCCAGTAGCGCAAAAACATGCCTGGCACGGGGATCATCCTGTATACCTGCAATCTCATATAATTTATTAACTGCCAGGTCTAAACAACTGCGGAACATTTCTTCCTGATAGGTTTTTGCATAGTGTAAATTACAGATGTTGCCTGCAGTTAGAACGGTGGCATCATAAATACCGGAATAGTAATCATACTCACGGAACTTATAGTCAAGGAATGAGGCAAAACTTCCCATCATGGTTCCTGTTATCGGCGAGCTACGACTTGAAACACGCAGTGAACGGTCATGATGTAAAGAGTAATGTGATTTTTTGATGTCAAAATAGATTTTGTTGTTCATCAGACCTTCACGAACAGCAATTTCTTTCATCGCATCACCAAGCTGATCGCGGTAACGTGAAATATTAAACCTGCATTCACTGCCGATACTGCCACTGATAGATAGCTTGCTTTCACGACAGTCAGAAACAATTCCTTTCTCTTGCAACAGTAAGACCGAGTATGGCTGTTCGATGACGGGCCGGGTTCGATCATACGCGATCTCAAGCAACTGGCCGGCACGTTTTAATGCCTCACCGCAATCAAGCGGCCGGTCAAAATAAGGCAGGTCCTTTTCACATTCAATCGCTTTATCGGTCGTCCTTAATGTTTTCGATAGTGAGTAACTGATCTCCGACATGCTCAACTGCCAGTAATCGCTGGTAAATTCACGGTAGAGCTCATAGGTACGCGCAGTACTCATAGCGTTAAGCATCATCTGGCCTTCCGAGGCCAGATCATATGTCAGTTCACGGCAGGCCTCTGGCGGATTTTCTCCATTGCAGGCCAGACCTTTATCCACCACTGGTGTTTTATAACGTACCAGGTTCGGGTTGATATAAAGATAGGTAACAGGATAAACATCATCACTGGCACTGATATTGCTTTCAGCCAGAATCCGCGCAAGCCCGATAGGCAGGTTATCGAACATACCGCCATCTGAAAACTCTGCTTCTGTCAGCTCATAATGATCAGGACAAACCAGGTCATCGTATTCTGCTGGCAGAGCCTGTAGCTGCTCTGTTTGTGTTGCATCACGTGTAAGCAGACGGCAATACTGCAGCCGTTTACGGCCAAATGCCATCGGATAGGCACTGGTGGTAAAAGAGATATTTTCGATGTCCAGATCATTGATAAAAAATGCCGGTTCCTGCTTTGAACGGGGCATCAGTATCATCGCCGGGTCGGCCAGTTTTGGATAGTCAGCAGGATCGAAGTAAAAATCGATCGTGTTATTTTCCATTACCCGTAATTCAAACGGTATGTAAAACCGCTGGTTATTTACATCGACATTACCCACTGTCAGCGTATCGGGTTCAATCCTTGTCACAGTGACACCCATCGGAATACGGCAATCTTTGCGAAAGAAAGGCTTGTTCCATTTATCCCTTATTTCGCTGGCGGCTCCGACAAAATCGCTGCGTGAAAGCACGGCATCACCATTTAGATAAACCGCTGAATCGGCATGTTTTGGAAGCAGTGTACTGATATCGGCGCGTAGCCAGATATCGCGAAAGATATTGTCATCAACACGGTTAGTGATACCGCCATTGTTTTCGCTGCGACTGCACCAGGTCAACCCCGAAAGCAGCGTATTGATACCACCGGCTGAAGCACCGCTGATGCTCACAATATCAAACTGAAATGCCTGTCCGCCTTTGATAGCATGAGAACCTGAAATGCCGCGGCCAAGTTTCAGTATGCTCCAGTTAAACCCGGATTCATACGCGCCTTTACTGGCACCGCCCCTAATCGCGATCGAAAAACGTGCATTATTATTGTTTTCCTGTTCACCGGCATCAGAAACTGTACGCGCAAAAACATCTGCGGCAAGCAGAGTGGTTATTAAACAAAATGAAGTAGCGAATGAAGATTTCATCATTCT
>WTCC01000283.1 GCA_013138755.1 Gammaproteobacteria bacterium | reverse complement strand
TTTTCCGGCAGCTGCTCGCGATATCTATTTAACAGCGCTAGTTCTTCACCATCAGGCAACCCTTGAGCTGCCAATTCACTGTTACTAAAATAGCTACCTGCACGGACATACTGATTATAAAAAAGTTTGTCATTCGCCCACTCAAAATCATACGCCAGACTCAATGCACGTCTGACACGTACATCTTTGAACTTCTCTTTACGTGTATTAAAAGCAAAACCTTGCATACCCGCATTATTCTGATGCGCCAACTCGGTTTTCGTGATATCACCAGATGCATAATTCGGCCCGTTGTGTGATCGTGCCCAGCGTTTTGAATAGTTCTCAAAAAAGAAATCGAATTCCCCCGCTTTGAAAGCTTCTAGAGCAATCGTCGAATCTTTATAGTATTTATAAGTTATGCGTTCAAAATTAAACATGCCTCTGCGGACAGGCAGATCCTTCGCCCAATAATTTGGGTTTTTTATGTATTTAACTGCTTTACCACGGTCGTACTGATCGACGATATAAGGACCGCTCGCTATAGGGCGAGTATCACTGAGCTTTTCAAAGTTTTCGTCACCTGCCCATTTATTTGAAAATATTGGAATCTCGCCGATGATCATGTGTAATTCTCGATTTTTATTTTTAAAATCGAATTTAATGGTCAGACGATCGATGATGGTCGCAGATTTAACATCAGCATAATAAACACGAAACTGTGGGTGCGCCGCTTTACTCATCAACGTATCAAATGAGTATTTCACCTGCTCCGCAGTTACATCATCTCCGTTGGAGAACCTCGCCATCGGATTGATATGAAAGGTAACCGATAATTCATCTTCTGCCAGATAAAAATCGTCCGCTAACAATCCATACTCACTAAACGGCTCATCCAGACTTTTTTCCAACAAGCTTTCAAACACCAGTAGACCTAAACCACCCGCTGAAATACCTTTTAGCAGATAAGGGTTCAGACTATCGAAAGTACCAACCCCCATCATGATCAATTTGCCTTGCTTTGGCGCATTCGGATTAACATAATCAAAATACTGGTAATCCGCAGGGTATTTTGGCGTATAGCCCATGCCCATTGCAGGCACTGCTTGCGATATCGCTGGTAGACATAAAAATAATATGAAGAAAATACCAGTCTTCTTAACCGCTATTTCTGATAACTTTTTATATGGTAATTCGGGCAATAATCTAGCCAGTAATCTGACGTACATAATATATCGTGGCTTTTGCTTTATAGTCGTTTTTATAGGTATAATTCACGTAACATGTGCATCTGAGTTTACAGCACAGACCAACTATAACAACATAATAATTATAACTTTGGGGGATTATCTATGGGCTTTTTAACAGGCAAACGTGCATTAATTTTCGGGGTGGCAAGTAATCGCTCTATTGCATGGGGCATTGCAAAAGCTATGCATAGAGAAGGAGCTGAACTGGCATTCGCTTATATGGGTGAACGTATCAAAGAACGTGTTGAGAAACTAGCTGGCGAATGTGACTCTGACATCGTAGTACCATGTGACGTTGAGGACGACGAACAGATCGAAGCAGTATTTGAACACCTTGATGATTATTGGGACAGCTTAGACATCATTGTCCACTCCGTGGCATTTGCTCCAAAAGAAATGCTTGAAGGAGATTACCTGGACAACATCAGTCGCAAGGGCTTCAACACAGCACACGATATCAGTTCCTACAGCCTGGCGGCCATTGCCAAAGCTGGACGCCATATGATGCAAAATCGTGATGACGCTTCGATTATCACCATGAGTTATCTCGGAGCTGTACGCGCATTCCCCGGCTACAACGTCATGGGACTTGCAAAAGCCAGTCTTGAAGCCAATGTGCGATATCTTGCGCACTCACTAGGACCTGAGGGCATCCGTGTTAACGCTATCTCTGCAGGACCAATCAAAACATTAGCCGCTAAAGGCATTTCAGGATTCGCCAAGATCATACAACACGTTGAACAGAGCTCTCCTCTGCGCCGTAATGTAACGATTGATGAAGTTGGCAATACTTCTGCTTTTCTATGCTCAAATTTGGCCAGTGGTATTACCGGTGAGGTAATATATGTCGATGCGGGCTATCATACAGCCGGTCTAATGGGGGACGTTTCAGACTAAAACGTTAATTGAGTATGAAAATATAAAGGGCGGCCACTTCTGGTCGCCCTTTTTTATCTCGATCTAAAAACACTGAAAAAATACTATTTCAGTAATAGTGTTTTTTCACCTTCGAGTCGTGCAATAGTTACAGCAGCACACGAATCACTGAATACATTCACTGAGGTTCGACACATATCTAACACCCTGTCCACGACAAGAATCAAACCGATTCCCTCTAGCGGTAAGCCTATCGCTGACAGGATAATAGTAATAGCGACCAGACTAGCAGATGGTATTCCTGCCACACCAATCGACGTAAGCAAGGCTACCAAAACGATAGTAAACTGCGTTGTAACATCCAGAGTAAGCCCATAAGCCTGAGCAATAAACATCGCTGCCACACATTCATATAATGCCGTCCCATCCATGTTGATCGTCGCCCCTAAAGGCAATGTAAAACCAGCTACCTGATTCGATACGCCTGACCTGTTTTCAACACAGTCCATCGTTATTGGCAACGTTGCTGATGAGGAACTGGTGGAGAATGCAGTCAATAGAGCCGGCAACATTGCCTTGAAGTGCTTGGCAGGTGAAACCTTTGCAATGTAACGCAATATCAACGGTAAGAATATTAGCAGATGAGTCGCTAGTGCAATGATCACTGCTCCGAAAAATATGGCGAGTGGTTCAAACGCATCCACACCAGATATTAAGATCACTTTTGTTACCAATGCGTAGACACCTAAAGGTGCAAATCTCATAATCAGATCGGTCATCATCATCATGATGTCCAGCAAACCTTGCCAGAAGTCTTTATGGATTTGCGCGACAGAACCTTTGAGTTTAGAAACGAAAAAACCGAAAATTAAACTAAAGAAAATAAGGCCAAGCATTTGACCATTGGCGGCAGCCGTTACGATGTTAGGCGGAACCATACGAAGTAACACTTCAGCAATATCGCTAGCGCCTTTATCGCCCACCCTGCTAACCACATCATCTGTATCTGACGACAAGCCAATCACATGCCTTGCTGGTTCACCATCAATAATTCCTGGCTGAAACAGATTAACAAAGAACAGACCGATCAATATAGCGACCAGACTCGTTACTGCATAATAGCTTACGGTTTTTGCACCGAGGCGACCTAAGGTATCGGCGTTTAAGCTCATCATGCCGGTAATGATTGATGCCATCACAAGCGGCACGATTAACATCTTAAGTGCGTTTAGAAAGAGAGTACCAAAAAAAGTTAATACAGAAAGAAACGTAACGCCGAATAGTGAAAACGTCTGATCAAGAGAAGCACCAGTTACAACAGCAAGGCAGAGTGCAATTAATATCTGCCAATGTAGCGCAATTTTTTTCATCGCCATAGCCTATCCACTAAGGTTCAGACCGTTACAGGAACGATTAAGTTAACAGAACAGGTTTATAAAAAATTATTTTTCTACCATACGTGAATTTATATCTATATCAGCATTGTTCTTAATTGACATTAATATGTTAGAAAAATCGCGGGTTA
>WTCC01000011.1 GCA_013138755.1 Gammaproteobacteria bacterium | reverse complement strand
TTTTTATCCACACCGACGCCCATAGTGGCGTTGCCCTGGGGGTCGAGGTCGATCAATAATACTTTTCTTTTGGTGGCGGCAAGCGAAGCCGCAAGATTTACACTGGTCGTTGTTTTACCAACACCACCTTTCTGATTTGCCAATGCGAGTACTTTAGACATGTGTATTTTGCGTGAAAGTAATTAAATTGTTTTTTTCTTTATTTCTAACAGATGCCGTTCTGCGTCTAAACCGTATACATCTAACGATTGCGATTCACATAATACGTGCTGTTCACTAGTAAAGTGCGGTTCTAACTTGCCCTGCATAACCAATATGCTAGTCACTGCACTCTGCAAGTGGAGTGTGCTACTCAATATATCATCTGTAGCGGCATAAGCACGAGCGGTTATCACATCGAAGTATATCCTATGTCCTTCTTTCGTGGGCTGATAATCTTCTACTCGCTGGTTCACAACCTCAACATTATCCAGTTTTAAATCGATTTTCGCCTGGGTTAAAAATCGCGTTTTTTTACCGTTGGTATCGATCAATACAAATTGTTTGTCTGGCGAAGTGATCGCAAAAGGAATGCCTGGTAAACCCGCACCACTACCGACATCCAGAACTGTTTTACCTTCAAGGTAAGGCTGCACCACCAGACTGTCTAGCAGATGCTTGCTCACCATCTCTTCCACGTCGCGTATAGCCGTTAGATTGAAAACCTTATTCCAGCGGGCGATTAACTGAATGTAATGCACCAGTTTTTGTTGCGCTTCCACAGAATAATGCAAACCCATCTGCTTTAGGCCGTGCTGCAATTGTTGACGCAGTGGTTCTTTCATTGTTGACTCTGAGTTGAAGCTCGTAGATGGTTAAGATTTTACTTTTTTCAGGTGCACCATCAACAACGATATAGTCGCTGGTGTTATGCCGGGGATACGCCCGGCCTGTCCGATGGTTTCTGGACGATGGTCACTGAGCTTTTGTTGCGCTTCAGCTGATAGACCTCGCACCTTCTGATAATCAATAATATTCGGAATACCAGTCTGTTGATGGCGCTTGGTTTTTTCGATCTCATCTAACTGACGATCAAGATAGCCTGAGTATTTCGCTTGAACCTCTACCTGTTCGGCGACACTTTTAGTCACGTCTTTACCTTCACCGATAATCTCGGTCAACCCGGCGTAGTCGATCTCTGGACGGCGTAATAGATCAGCGGCTTTATAATTACGCGTTAAAGGTTTTACCTTACCGTCTACTGCCAGCTTCTCGGCAAAAGCTTTACTCATTGCCGACTCTGGCTGTACATTCATTTCAGCTAAACGCTGTTGCTCTGTTTCGATGGCTACACGTTTTTCCGAAAAGGCCCGCCAATGTGCCTCATCGATCAAGCCCATCTTATGTGCACATTCCGTTAACCTTAGATCCGCATTGTCTTCTCGCAAGATTAGTCGGTACTCTGCTCGCGAGGTAAACATGCGATAAGGTTCTTGCGTACCCAGTGTGACCAAATCATCAACCAACACACCAATGTAGGCTTGATCGCGCGCTGGTGTCCACGCGTCTTTATCTTGTACTAAACGTGCAGCATTGATTGCTGCTAGTAGACCTTGCGCACCAGCCTCTTCGTAACCTGTTGTGCCATTTATCTGGCCCGCAAAAAATAAACCGCCAATAAATTTTGTTTCGAATGATGCTTTTAAATCGCGAGGATCAAAAAAGTCATATTCAATAGCGTAACCCGGACGTGTAATGTGCGCATTTTCAAAACCTTTCATCGACCGCACAAACTCAAACTGCATATCAAACGGCAGGCTAGTCGAAATGCCATTCGGATAAACTTCGTGAGTGGTCAAACCTTCGGGTTCAATAAAAATTTGATGCGATGTTTTATCAGCGAAACGAACCACTTTATCTTCAATCGACGGACAGTAACGCGGACCGACACCTTCGATAACACCACTGTACATAGGCGAACGGTGCAATCCTTCACGAATGATGTCGTGGGTTTTTTCGTTGGTGTGCGTTATATGACAACTGACCTGCTTCGGGTGTTGATTAACATTGCCTGTATAAGAAAAAACAGGCACCGGTGTATCACCTGGTTGTTCAGCTAAGTCGGTATAGTCAATAGTGCGGCTATCAATACGCGGTGGTGTACCCGTTTTTAAACGCTCGACCCTAAAGGGTAATTCGCGTAAGCGATTCGCCAATGCAATTGACGGCGGATCCCCCGCGCGACCACCCGAAAAATTCTTTTCACCGATATGTATTAAACCACCAAGGAAAGTACCCACCGTTAAAACCACAGCCTTGGCTTTAAACTTAAGACCCATCTGGGTAACAACACCGGTAACCTGTTGTTCACCATTAATGGTTTCTACAATTAAATCGTCAACGGCTTGTTGAAACAAAGATAGATTTTCTTGATTCTCTAATGCTTCGCGAACAGCCGCTTTATATAAAACTCTGTCGGCTTGCGCGCGCGTTGCACGTACTGCCGGTCCTTTGCGACTGTTTAAAATACGAAACTGAATGCCACCAAGATCGGCCGCTTTCGCCATGACGCCACCCAAAGCATCAATCTCTTTCACCAGATGACCCTTGCCGATACCGCCGATAGCCGGATTACAACTCATCTGACCCAGAGTTTCGATGTTATGTGTTAACAGCAGTGTTTTTACACCCATGCGCGCAGCAGCTAGCGCAGCCTCTGTACCCGCGTGACCACCACCGATAACAACAACATCAAAAGAATCTGAATAAAACATGTACAACCTCTGGAACAAGGCTGCACATTATAATACAACTGGATAGGTAAACCTAAAGGCCTAAATTTGCCTGAATTCTTGCCGTCTGCATTTTTGCTTTAATAGCGATGATGTTATCGATATCCGCATTACTTAATTTTGAGAACTGCACCAGATCTGATGCTATCGATGACTGCACACTGTTTTGCCCAAGATAAGCCGTCGTCGCCAACAGCATTAAAGAGGCGAAAATACCCATTGCCCACTTATCGTGAAATAAAGACATCGCTTCCACCCCTTTAGGTCTCGCTAACATATCAACTACCATCACTTAAAAACTTCAATTAACATTTATATAGCATAATTTCCCAATAATGTTGAAAAAATGACACTTATAAATACCCATACAAAAGCCCGTGCATTCACGCTATTGCTTTATATTTTCTCCTGCTGCCTGTCATAAGCTAAGCTTATATTAGAATATTAGAATATTTTATGAGTGCTATAAAAATGCTGATTAGCCACACCCGTCCCGTTCACGTACAGTAGCACTCAGTGACGGTTCTATTACATTATTACCACCGCTCCACCTACTAAGTTTTCAGGTCACCTATATGTCCAACCCTGTACACAATCCAACATCTAAAGCCACTGACGAAAATAGTCGCATAGAAATCAAAAATACGACCTGTTACATGTGTGCCTGCCGTTGCGGTATTCGCGTTACATTGCGTGATGGAGACATTCGCTATATTCAAGGCAACCCTGATCACCCACTGAATAAAGGGGTTATCTGTGCCAAAGGCGCTTCCGGTATCATGAAACAATATTCCCCAGCGCGTTTAACCAAACCGTTAATGCGTAAACCGGGAAGCGATCGTGGTGACAATGACTTTGAAGAAATCTCCTGGGAGAAAGCTTTTTCCGTCATGGAAGAACGGCTGGCTCATATCCGCGCTACCGACCCCAAAAAGTTTGCCTTATTTACCGGTCGCGACCAGATGCAGGCATTAACCGGTTTATTTTCAAAACAATACGGCACACCTAATTATGCCGCCCACGGCGGCTTATGTTCAGTGAATATGGCCGCTGGCATGATCTACACCATCGGTGGTTCATTTTGGGAGTTTGGCGGCCCTGATCTAGAGCGCTCCAAGCTGTTCATTATGATTGGAACCGCTGAAGACCACCATTCTAACCCGATGAAGATCGCTTTAGCTGATTTTAAACGCAAGGGCGGAAAGTTCATTGCTATCAACCCTGTGCGCAGTGGTTATGCTGCTATTGCTGACGAATGGGTCCCTATTAAGCCTGGCACGGATGGCGCCCTGTTTTTGTCCATTATTAATGAAATTATAAAACAAGGTTTATTTGACCGCGATTTCCTGATCAATAACACCAATTCTGCTGAGCTGGTCAACATGGACGAAGCGTCTACTGAACATGGCATGTTCGTCCGATTTGAAGTGCCGAAAGAAGAAGGCTGTTTCGATGCTCAGAACAAACTTTGGTGGGATCGCGAATTAAACACCCCTATCTCGATGCATACTGAAGGCTCTGACCCTTACCTGCTTGGTGAGTTTACCCTTGATGATGGCACACCAGTAAAAACAGCTTTCCAGTTATTAGTCGACCGCGTAAAAGATTACACCCCGGAATGGGCGGCTGAAATTACTGGCATTCCCGAAGAAACCATCAAACGACTCGCTTATGAAATGGGCATCACTGCACGTGATGAAAAAATCGAGTTACCGATTTCCTGGACAGATACCTGGGGTAAGGAACATGACCACGTAACCGGTAATCCGGTTTCTTTTCACGCCATGCGTGGGTTAGCTGCACACTCAAACGGTTTCCAGACGATTCGCGCCATGTCCATCTTGATGAGTATCCTCGGTACTATCGATCGCCCCGGTGGCTTCCGCCACAAAGCGCCATTCCCGAGACCCATTCCACCCTGCGCTAAGACGCCAACCGGCTGGGATGATATTCAACCCAATACACCTTTAAATGGCATGCCTTTAGGTTGGCCGGCTGATCCAGATGATCTCTTCGTTGATGATGATGGTAAACCCATCCGTCTGGATAAAGCCTTTTCCTGGGAGCACCCTTTATCCGTTCACGGCTTGATGCAGAATGCGATTACCAACGCGTGGCGCGGTGACCCTTATTCTATCGATACCATGTTGATATTCATGTCCAACATGGCGTGGAACTCAACGATGAATACCACCAGTGTTCGCGACATGCTGAATGATAAAGATGAGCAGGGCGAATACAAAATTCCTTTTTTGATCGTATGCGATGCTTTCCAGTCTGAAATGGTAGCGTTTGCTGATCTGGTACTACCCGATACTACCTACCTGGAACGTCACGATGTGATGTCGATGTTAGACCGTCCGATTTCTGAATTTGAAGGGCCTGTCGATTCTGTGCGTATTCCAGTCGTTGAACCGATGGGTGAGTGTAAACCGTTCCAGGAAGTCTTAATCGAATTAGGTTCACGTTTAAAACTACCCGCATTTGTAAACGAAAAGGGTGAGCGTAAATTCCGGGATTACCCAGACTTCATTATTAACTACGAAACAGCCCCGAATTCTGGCATCGGTTTTCTGGCAGGTTGGCGTGGAAAGGGCGGTGAGAAGTTCATGAAAGGTGACCCGAATCCGAACCAATGGGAGATGTACGAAAAGAACAACTGCGTGTATCAACATGAACTACCAAAATCCTACCAATACATGCGCAACTGGAATCAGGGTTATCTAGAATGGGCCAAGCGTCATAGCCTTACGCGTTATGCTGAACCCATTAACATTCACATCTATAGTGAAGTGCTACAAAAATTCCGTCTGGCCGCTCAAGGTAAATCTGACGGTAAGCAACCACCGGAACATCTACGTAATCGCATCAACACACACTTTGATCCGCTGCCATTCTATTCGGATACTTTGGAAGCACAACAGACAGACTTGCGACAATACCCACTTAACGCAATCACACAACGACCGATGGCGATGTACCATTCCTGGGATTCGCAAAACGCCTGGTTACGTCAGATTCATGCACACAACTATCTGCACGTAAACACCGCAACGGCCGAAGCGGCAGGTATCGATGATGGACAGTGGATGTGGGTGGAATCGATGCACGGCAAGGTGCGCTGCATGTGTCGACATTCCGAAGCCGTCGAACCAGGAACCGTCTGGACCTGGAATGCCATCGGTAAAGCTAAAGGCACCTGGGGCTTAAAGAATGACGCCAACGAATCTCAAAAAGGTTTCTTATTAAATCATTTAATCAGCGAGGAGTTACCAGCGAGCGAAGCGGGTGATCACTTATCAAACTCAGACCCTGTGACCGGACAAGCAGGGTGGTATGACGTACGCGTCAAAATATATCCCGCTGACGCTGATGAGCCAGAAGAAACCTTCCCTCAATTTAAAGAGGGCGCTAAAACACCTGGAACCAAATCCTTCCGTGGGCGCTGGTTAAAATACTTCGCTGGTAAAAAGGTAAAATAATATGACTCAACTTGCTCTAGTTATCGACTTAAATGTTTGTGTTGGCTGTCATGCCTGCGTCACCAGCTGTAAAGAATGGAACACCTCTGGCACTGCCGGGTTCATGTCTGACTACAACCCATATGAAAAAGATCCGACGGGTACTTTTTTTAACCGGGTACAAACTTTTGAAGTAGGGGAGTACCCCAACACTCAAACCGTTCACTTTCCTAAAAGCTGCCTGCACTGTGAAGAGCCGCCATGCGTTCCAGTCTGCCCGACTGGAGCAAGTTACAAGCGAGAAGAAGACGGCATCGTTTTAGTCGATTACGATAAATGTATCGGTTGTAAATATTGTTCTTGGGCATGCCCTTACGGCGCACGTGAAATTGATGAAAACCAGAAGGTCATGAAAAAATGTACCTTATGTGTCGATCGTATATATGACGAAACATTAGCTGAAGAAGAGCGTAAACCGGCCTGTGTTTTAGCTTGCCCAACCAGTGCACGCTTGTTTGGCGATGTTAACGACCCGGACTCTCACGTCTCTGTTCAGATACGTGAGAATGGTGGCTATCAATTAATGCCGGAGTGGGGCACGAAGCCAGCTAATCACTATCTACCAAGGCGTAAAGCGAACATCTCCATACACAAAGATGAGTTAACCCGTGTAGACAACCCGCTGAATAAAGAACGTCAGCTACCAATGCCAGACGAAGACGAGCAAACCCTGGACGATATTATGAGTTGGTAACCTTGCTGTTAAGCAAAGCTATCTTAAAAACCTAGAAGAGAACTATTATGCATCCAGCTTTTTCAGTCATTTTTTTAACTACCTTAATCGGCGTCGGTCAGGGTTTGTTTTTAGCGCTATACACCGGGCAATTATATTCTGTTATAAAAGTATTACCGGTGCAGGACTCGGCTAGCTTTTATGGCTATGGCAGTTTACTTTCCGTCATATTCTTAATCGCCGGGCTCGTCGCATCTGTCTTTCACCTGGGCCGTCCTGAACGTGCGTGGCGATCTGCAGCCAGATGGAAAACATCGTGGTTATCCCGTGAGGTTATTGCACTGCCTGCCTTTATCGGCACCACCTTCATCTACTCGATGATCCATATCTATGGCTGGAACCCCGTTTTATTTATCATCAATGAATCCTTTATCATCGACCTGTCTCTCGTCGTCGGC
This sequence comes from Gammaproteobacteria bacterium, assembly GCA_013138755.1. Classification (GTDB taxonomy): domain Bacteria; phylum Pseudomonadota; class Gammaproteobacteria; order SZUA-229; family SZUA-229. Next base: position 15,694 of record WTCC01000011.1, on the reverse strand, counting down.
GCCGTCAACACTCTGTTAGCTTTTATATTATTTATTTGCACCGGCATGATTTATGCCTGTATTAAATTCTTGCAAGAATGGGCGACACCTTTAACCGTGGTGAACTACACGTTACTCGGCATGGCCTCAGGCTTTGCCTTAAGCACGGTTTTCGCCGCCTACGTTAGTTCTGAGCTAGTGAATTTTTATGCAGCCTGGACAATCTTTTTAACACTTTTTGCTTTTATTACCCGCAGTGCATCTTTAATACGCAATACAAAAATCAAATACAAATCAAACTTAAGCACAGCGATAGGAATACGTCATACCAGTATAAAACAGAAGGCACAGGGAGCGATGGGTGGCTCTTTTAATACACGTGAATATTTTCACGGAGCAAAGCCAATCTTTTTTAAAAGTATTAAGTGGGTATTTTTAATGCTGGTTTTTATTGTTCCAACACTTTTACTTTCTGGCGCGCTGGCAACTGATATGTTTGCGTTATTTGCTAGTGCTTTTGTTGTGCAATATATCGGCTTAATCGCTGAGCGCTGGTTTTTCTTCGCGCAGGCAAATCATCCTCAGAATCTTTACTATCAGACGATTTAGCTTACTCAAAGACTATTGTTTTGTTTTCGTACACCAACAAATCATGATGCACATGATGGCGAACAGCTCGTGCTAAAACAATTTTTTCTAAGTCTCGGCCAATTCGTACCATGTCCTCAACTGAATCTTTATGGCTAACATGAACAGTATCTTGTTCAATGATAGGACCCGCGTCTAATTCTGCCGTTACATAGTGGCTGGTCGCACCAATTATCTTCACACCACGCTCGTAGGCACTATGATACGGTCTGCCGCCAGGAAAAGCTGGTAGAAAAGAATGGTGGATATTAATGATGCGTTGCGGATAGTCTTTAACAAAGTTATCACTTAAGACCTGCATGTAACGTGCTAGAACAATAAAATCGATGTTATGTTCCGCTAATAAAAGCTTTTGTTTCACTTCCTGTTTTTTTTTATTCTCTTTATTGATGGCTATACAATGAAAATCTATCCCCAGTCTCTCGGTAGCTACTTGTAAATCGGAATGGTTACTAATAACGACAGGGATTTCAACGTTTAGCTCGCCACATTCATATCTTGCCAGTAGGTCATGGAAACAATGTGACATCTTAGAAACAAACAATGCCATGCGCGGTTTTTTATCAGAAAAATGCAGTTGTGAGTTCATCTGATAACGCGAACCAACCAACGTCTCGAAGTACTCTGCTACCTTATCGCGCTGAATCGCAAAGTTTTCCAAATCCCACTCTATCCTCATAAAAAATACGCCATGCTCACTATCAACATGCTGATCCAAATAGAGAATGTTGCCGCCATTATTATGAATAAATTCTGTTATGGTGACTACGATACCGGGTGTATCCTGGCAGTGAATCAATAAAATAGCAGATGTTTTATTTTCTTGTGTCATGATTTAGTTGTTAGTAAATTACCTGTTTGTAATTATCTTTTCACCTTGCCACAAATAATGTTACTTACCAATACAAAAATCTGAAAAAATTCGACCTAGTAGGTCATCACTACTGAATTCACCCGTAATCGAGGAAAGAGCATCCTGAGCAAGCCTTAACTCTTCAGCTAACAATTCACCCGCCTTTAATTGATGCAGATTCTTATCTGCGATAGTTAAATGCTGCTCAGCTGTATCGATGGCATCCAGGTGGCGGCGACGAGCAATAAATTGACCTTCGTTTTTTTGCTCATACCCCATGCAATTTTTTAAATGCTGTTTGAGCAGGGTGATGCCGTCACCCGTTTTCGCTGACAGATAAATTTCTGTTGAGTCAGTTTGTATTATCTCAGCGGCACGATTATTTTTATCAATCTTATTATAAATTGTCGTTAAGCCAACATTTTTTGGCAAGCTCTGCAGCATGGTTTTATCTTTGTCGTTAACATCGACCACGAATAAAACACGATCTGCTTTTTCTATCACCTGTCTTGCTCGCTTAATACCTTCTCTCTCGACTACATCATCGCTCTCACGTAATCCAGCGGTATCTATTATGTGCAGTGGCAGACCATCTATCTGAATATGTTCGCGTAATACATCACGCGTGGTTCCCGCAATCTCAGTAACAATTGCGGAATCATGTCCTGCCAATTGATTCAATAAACTAGACTTGCCCACATTAGGTTTGCCCGCTATAACCACGGTCATTCCTTCTTTTAACAAACGCCCTTGTTGCGCTGATTTTTTTACATCCTGCAATCGTAGTTGCACTTGCTTTAGATTCGTCGCAATCGCATCATCAGCCAAAAAATCGATCTCTTCTTCAGGAAAATCAAGGGCAGACTCGACGTAGATGCGTAGTTTGATTAAATCTTCAACTAATGAATGAATCACAGCAGAGAATTCGCCTTGCATAGAACGCATGGCTGCACGCGCAGCCTGCTCACTATCGGCTGCGATTAAATCGGCAATCGCTTCCGCTTGTGCCAGATCTATTTTATCATTTAAAAATGCACGCTCGGTAAACTCACCAGCTCGAGCAGGGCGCACGTCATGATGCAATATTTCTTTTAATAAAATATCTAAAACGACCGGGCCGCCATGCGCATGAAACTCGATGACGTCTTCGCCAGTAAATGAATAGGGTTTCTTAAAATAAATCGTTAAACCGCTATCGATGGTGTTTTTATCTCTATCACTAAAAACACCATAATGCGCATAGCGCGGGGAAGGGCTCAGACCAGCAATTTTTTGTGCTAGTTCTGTCGCCTTTGGACCTGAGACCCTGATAATACCAACGCCGCCTTGGCCTGATGGTGTGGCGATAGCAGCGATGGTGTCATCATTCATGAACTTGGTATAAAAATCTCAGCGGCAGAAACTACTTAACTATTTTCTATCCGTTTAGTAATGATATATTGCTGCGTGATCGACAGTATATTGTTCACCACCCAGTAAAGAACCAGGCCTGACGGGAAAAAAGCAAACATGATGGTAAACGCAAATGGCATTATCTGGAAAACTTTTTGCTGAATAGGGTCAATAGGAGCAGGGTTCAGTTTCTGCTGAATAAACATCGATATTCCCATTAACACTGGTAACACAAAGTAGGGGTCTTTATCTGTTAAATTCGTCAACCATAAAACAAAAGGTGCATGACGCATCTCAACACTTTCTAACAACACCCAGTAGAGTGAGATGAAGACTGGCATCTGTACAAGGATAGGTAAACAACCACCCATCGGGTTAATTTTTTCTCGCTTGTACATATCCATCATCGCCTTGCTCATCGCCTGACGATCATCTCCAAACTGTTCTTTCATCTTCTGAATACGTGGAGCAACTTTACGCATCCGTGCCATTGAGCGATAGCTCATCTCTGACAGTTTATAAAACACCGCCTTTACCGTAATAGTAAGGAAGATAATGGCCCAGCCCCAGTTTTCAAAAATGCCGTGGAAAAAATCCAACAGCCAGAACAATGGTTTAGCAAAGATAGTCAACACGCCGTAATCAACCGTTAAATCCAGGCCTGGCGCTATCTCTTCGAGTTTGTTCTGTAATTTTGGACCCACGACAAACCGAGAGGTTATCTCACCCGTCTGTCCTGCTTCGATGGTAACGGCTGATGTCCGTGTACCTAAGGTGTAATGATCTTTGACTCTATTGTATCGGCTAAAATATAGATTATCTTTACCCGACTCAGGCAGCCATGCCGCTAGAAAATAATGCTGTATCATCGCTAACCAACCATCGGTTAGCTGATAATTTAGATTCTCATCAGCAATATCATCGAAATCATATTTCTCATATTTAATTTCATCGTTATATACCACGCCGCCTGTATATGTTCGGATGAAAGCATTACCATTTATTTCGACCGGTCGAGAACGAGTGATCTGCATGTAATCACTACCACTCCAGTTTTGCTGCCCTGACGTAATATAATAGTTTACGTCGACGACATAATCATTACGTCTAAAGGTTAAAACTTTTTTAATCTTTACGCCGTTCTCACCTTCCCAATAGAGCGGAACATCGATGACATCTTTGCCTTCAGCTAGACGATAAACACTTTGCTCGCTTCGGTAGATAGCATTATGAGATGGCGCCGTTCCTTTATTAGCTGAAACTAAACCCGATTGCGCCACATGATAATTAATCTCCGCATCTGTCAGTAAGATTAGCTTTTCTTCCGGCGCATCAGCAGTGACAGAGTATTTGCGTAAAACCACCCGACGGAAGTCACCACCTTTGGTATCAATCTCTACGTCTATTACGTCTGTAATAATTTGTATGCGTTCACTTGTTACAGCTGCTTCATTAGCCTGTAAAGGTGTCGATTGCTCATTTCCTACCGCCACATCGGCTAAAGGTATGCGCTCTGTTGCTGGTTTTTCACCGGCTTGAGTTACAACTACGGGCTCAGGCTTTGGGCCATATTCAATCTGCCACTGTGCCCAGATCATATAAATGATAAAAAACAAAGTGAAATATAAAAGTACGCGATGATTACCCATTAGTATGTGTTCCGAATGATTATTTTTCTATGGATTTTTTTAAAGTAAATGATGTAGGTACGGGATCATGCCCGCCACAATGCCATGGGTGACAACTGAAAACTCGGCGAACGGATAAAATCAAGCCACGGATCAAACCAAAGCGCTGAAAAGCTTCGATCGCATACTCTGAACATGTAGGACTATAGCGACAGCTCGGCGCTAAATACGGGCTAATCACTAGCTGATAAGCTCGTATCAATAAAGTAACTGGTTTTACTAAGATTTTGCGCATTTTTTATTCAAAGTGTGCCAGTGTTTTTCCAATGAGAGAAATAACTGTTGGTTTGTCGCTTTAGCGCATTGCGAGCCTGCCAAAACAATATAATCTACACTCAATTTATCCTGTCCTAGCTGTAACAATCGAAAGCTTTCTCGAGAAATCCGTTTTAAACGATTTCTTGCTACCGCAAGTTTTACTCTTTTTTTTGTAAACGCTAATCCTAAGCGTGCTTGAGATAAATCATTAGAGCGTGCTAAAACAGTAAAGTACCGATCTGAAGAGCGTACAGGCTTATCAAAAACGTGTTCATAATCTGCCGCTTTTAATAATTTAGCCTGTTTTTTAAAACAGGCCAGGGAAATAGCCGGGGACAAGGCCTTTTCCTGACCGTTCAATTATTGCACTAATCGCTTAGAGACAAAATTAAACAGTTAAGCTATGACGACCTTTAGCACGACGTGCTTTTAGTACTCTGCGACCACCAACAGTACGACTGCGGGCACGAAAACCATGTGTTCTGGCACGTTTTAAACAACTGGGTTGAAATGTTCTTTTCATAACGACAAACCTAATAAAAACAAACTTATAAAAAACACTTGTAACAATGTTTCAGCGAACCGCGCATTTTACGTACTACAGAGCGTTTAGTCAAAAATAATTATCAGTATTTATGTATTTCTTTATTGGTTATATTTTCATCACCTTAGCTTGCAGTTACCATCATAATTACTCAGATTGATTCAATATTAATGTTCTCTTGTGGATAAGTATGATTAACGGGTATAGAATCAATCCCCCTTATTTCACCCGAGTCATCACTCTAAACCAGAGCTGATTCTTAACAAAATGTTAGAGGCTTAATCTACGTGAGCAAAACAATGTGGTCCAATTGCTTACAACGGTTAGAACAAGAGCTCTCTGATCAGCAACTAAATACCTGGATTCGCCCTTTACAGATAATTGAAGAAAGTAACCAGATTAGACTATTAGCGCCTAATCGTTTTGTTCAGGACTGGGTAAAACAAAATTTCCAGGTAAAAATTCAAACCATCTTATCTGACCTTGAGCCCGAACAAGATATTCGTTTATTGGTCGAAATTGGTAGCCAGAGCAAAGCGGGCGAGAAAATCCCTACTGTGGCAGCACCACCAAAAACTAAGTCTTTTATTACCGGTCCGGAGTCCCAGACAAATAAATCCTTTGTCGAACACAACATAAACCCTTTATTCACTTTCGATAATTTTGTTGAAGGTAAATCCAATCAGCTAGCGAAAGCCGCGTCGATGCAAGTCGCTGAAAACCCGGGATCTGCTTATAACCCATTGTTTTTCTATGGTGGGGTCGGTTTAGGTAAAACACATTTGATGCATGCTGTAGGCAATATGATGCTAAAACATAACCCTGATGCTCGTATTACTTACATTCATTCAGAACGCTTTGTCGGGCACATGGTAAAAGCATTACAACATAACTCTATCGACGCCTTTAAACAGCATTACCGTTCTTTAGACGCCATTCTGGTTGATGATATACAGTTCTTCGCTGGCAAAGAACGCTCTCAAGAAGAATTTTTTCATACCTTTAACGCTTTATTAGAAGGTGGCAGCCAAATTATTTTAACCTGTGATCGCTACCCTAAAGAAGTAGAAGGCCTTGAAGAACGATTACGCTCGCGGTTCGGCTGGGGCTTGCCCGTCTGCATCGATCCCCCCGAATTAGAAACACGTGTAGCCATCCTGCAAAAGAAAGCTGAAGAAGCCAATATTTCACTGCCAAATGAAGTCGCTTTTTTCATCGCAAAAAGAATTCGTTCAAATATAAGGGAATTAGAAGGCGCTTTTAGACGGGTTATGGCAACAGCAAACTTTACAGCATCACCTATTACTCTTGATTTTGCCAAGGAAGCTTTGCGTGATTTAATCGCACTGCAAGAAAGAACGATTACCATGGATAACATCCAGAAAACCGTTGCAGAATATTACAAAATACGGACGTCTGATTTACACTCAAATCGACGCAGCCGCTCCATTACCAGGCCCAGGCAGCTAGCCATGGCTCTATCAAAAGAACTGACTAATCATAGCCTGCCAGAAATTGGCGCTGCATTTGGCGGTCGTGATCATACAACGGTATTGCACGGCTGTAGAAAAATCGCTGAATTAAGAGAATCTGATAATAAAATAGATGAAGATTACAAAAACATGATACGTATACTGAGTCACTAATGACTATCGATAGCATTTACCCACAGCTTATTAACAACTCAATAATAACAAAATTAAAAGCTGTGTATAAAATGTGATTCACTTATGAGTATTCTGTCAACAGAAATGAGTACAACATTTATCCACAATTCATCGACAGTTAAAACGCATGAAACAAAGTGTTTATAATAAGAAAATTTACATATAAGATATTGAATTATATATGTTTTTAGTATTTATCCACAGATTAATGTGATACATAATAATAATAATAATATATAAATAAAAAGATATTAATAATATATAGGTAACATAATGAAGTTTCAAATTGATAAAGAAACCTTGCTAAATCCACTTCAGCAAATTATTGGTGCAGTGGAAAAAAGACAGACAATGCCAGCGCTTTCTAATGTATTGATACGAACAACTGAAAATTCATTAACACTAACAGCTACAGATCTAGAAATAGAACTGGTAAGTCAGATAGGTATTATTATTGATGAGCCAGGTGAGATTACAGTACCTGCCAGAAAACTACTCGATATATGTAAATCTTTACCTAATGAAGCAATCATTAAATTTTCTGTTAAAGATACTAAAGCGCTAGTCCAATCTGGACGCAGTCGCTTTTCATTAACGACATTACCTGCAAATGATTTCCCAGCGCTAGAAGCTATCAATAGCATTTATGAGTTTGAAATAACTCAAAAAATGTTAAGAGACATTATCGATAAAACAGCATTTGCAATGGCACAACAAGATGTTCGTTATTATTTAAACGGTTTAATGTTAGAAATAAGCTCAAATTATTTACGAGCTGTAGCAACTGATGGTCATCGTTTAGCTTATAGTGAAAAAGAAACAAACGCAGATATTGCAGATATAAAACAAGTTATCTTACCTAGAAAAGGCGTTTTAGAGTTAATTCGATTACTTAAAGATACTGATGAAAAAGTAAAAATTGTTTTAGGAAGCAATCACTTACAAGTCGAATTTGATCAATTAAGATTAACTTCAAAACTTATTGACGGACGTTTTCCCGATTATAATCGCGTGATGCCAACTGATGGCGATAATATTATGATCGCAGATCGTGAACAATTACGTCAGGCTTTAATGCGTGCGTCAATTTTATCGAATGAAAAATATCGCGGTATAAGATTAATTTTAGAAAAAAATCTCATTAAACTACAAGCACAAAATCCGGATCATGAAGAGGCTGACATTGAACTAGAAGTCGATTATTCAGGTGATGATATCGAAATAGGTTTTAATGTTAATTACATGTTAGATGTGCTTAATGTAACGAATTCAGAAATGGTACAAACCGCCTTGCGGGATTCAAACAGTAGTTTTTTATTAACTTATCCTGATCAATCGGATAGTAAATACGTTATTATGCCAATGCGTCTGTAGTTAGTTGAAATAATTATTATTCAATTGGCGTAATAATGCGCTTAACGAAACTTGAAATACAAAATTTTCGGAATATTGAAAATTCACAGTTAATCCCGGTTCAGGGAGTTAACTTAATAGTAGGTGACAATGCTTCTGGTAAAACCAGTCTATTAGAAGCTATATATTACTTAAGTCATATACGTTCCTTTCGCACACAACATGTTACTGACCTGATCCGCAGACAAAACCCGTACCTACAACTCGTCGCCAATATTGAAACGGCAGAGCAACAAGTTATCCCTCTCGGTATCAGAAGAAGTAGAAATAAATCCCAAATTCGCGTTAAACAACAGCCAATTAAAAGGGTATCTGATATTGCTGCACAATTTCCAGTCTTAGCTATCCATCCGGATAGTTATAAGTTAATTACAGGTAGTGCTTCACAGAGGAGACAGTATCTGGATTGGGGAGTGTTCCACGTGGAACATGGTTTCTTTAAAGCCTGGCAACGATTCAAAAAAGCACTGGCGCAAAGAAATGCTTCGTTAAAATCAAAACAAAAATTTGAAGTCTGTCAGTTATGGAATCAGGAGATAAATCAAACAGCACATTATATCGACCAGTTGCGCCAACAATACTTTGATAAATTAACTCCTTACTTTCATCAATTAACAAGTCAATTCTTTAATGAAGATCTTATTGAAATTCAGTATAAACGTGGCTGGCCAGTCGATAAAAAATTGATAGAATTGTTAGAGGAAAATCTGCAAAAAGAAAGGCTTAGGGGGTATACAGGCTTTGGACCGCAACGAGCTGAGATTACGATAAAAGTTAATAATCAATCGGCTCAAACATGTATTTCCCGAGGGCAGCAAAAAACACTGGTTGCATTAATGCGTCTTGCTCAGGCAATGCAATTTACAGAGGCAACAAATAAACCCTGTGTACTATTGTACGATGATCTGGCTGCTGAGCTCGACGAAAAACATCGCAATCAAATTCTTGCTGTACTTTCAACGATGAATATCCAACTTTTTCTCACAGCGATAGATCAAGATCAAATTAATCTCTCGGCCTGGCCGAAGAAGAAAGTGTTCCACGTGGAACATGGTAAATTAAAATTATAAACTAAGGATAAATCAATCGTTTAATTAGATGATTTTTACAGCTTTATTGTGGAGTATAGAGCTATCTAAGAGAAAGACCTGATATAATGCAGTAGGTCAAATAAGCGGTTAAAAACATGAGTGCAACGGATACCTACGATTCATCCAGTATTAAGGTTTTAAAAGGTCTTGAGGCGGTTAGAAAGCGCCCTGGCATGTACATTGGTGATACGGATGATGGTACTGGTTTACACCATATGGTGTTTGAGGTTGTCGATAATTCTATCGATGAAGCATTGGCTGGTCACTGTACTGAAATCAACGTAAAAATTCATTCAGATGCATCGGTTACCGTTTCTGATAATGGTCGCGGCATTCCAACAGATATACATGAAGAAGAAGGAATTTCTGCTGCGGAAGTGATTCTGACGGTTTTGCATGCTGGCGGTAAGTTTGATGATAATTCCTATAAAGTTTCAGGTGGTTTACATGGTGTTGGTGTTTCTGTTGTAAATGCTTTATCTGAAAAGCTTGAATTAACAATATATCGCGGTGGTGAAATACATAAACAGGAATATCATATGGGAGATTCAGTTTCTCCTTTAGAATCAACAGGTAAGACTGAAAAAACAGGCACATCTTTACGTTTTTGGGCAAGTGATACCATATTTAATAATATAGAATTTCACTATGATATTTTAAGTAAACGTCTCCGTGAACTTTCATTCTTGAATTCTGGCGTACGTATTGTGCTTTCTGATGAGCGTACAGATAAAGAAGATGTTTTTGAATATGAAGGCGGTATTCGTTCGTTTGTACAGCATCTTAATAAAAACAAAACGCCATTACATCCGTCAGTTTTATACTTTATTGAAGAAAAAGATGATGTTGTCGTGGAAGTTGCTATGCAATGGAATGATTCATACCAGGAAAACATCTATCCATTTACTAATAATATTCCGCAGAGGGATGGTGGTTCACATATTGCCGGATTCCGTGGGGCATTGACGCGTAGTTTGAATAATTATGTTGATCAATCAAGTGCAGCAAAAAAAGCTAAGGTTTCTCTCGCTGGGGATGATGCACGTGAAGGTTTAACGGCCGTTGTCTCTGTAAAAGTACCTGATCCTAAATTTTCTTCACAAACCAAAGATAAACTGGTTTCATCAGAAGTTAAAGGTATTGTTGAATCATTAGTTTCTGAAAAATTACAGGAATTCTTATTAGAAAACCCAGCAGACGCACGTTCTATCACACAAAAAATTATTGATGCTGCGCGCGCAAGGGAAGCGGCGAGAAAAGCACGTGAGATGACACGTCGAAAAGGTGCTTTGGATATTGCTGGGTTGCCTGGTAAATTAGCTGACTGTCAGGAAAAAGATCCTTCGCTGTGCGAAATATATCTAGTGGAAGGGGACTCTGCGGGTGGTTCTGCAAAGCAGGGACGTAATCGTAAAACTCAAGCGATTCTGCCATTAAAAGGTAAAATCCTGAATGTAGAAAAAGCTCGTTTTGACAAGATGTTGGGTTCTGCTGAAGTGGGTACTTTAATTACTGCTTTAGGTTGTGGTATAGGAAAAGAAGATTACAACCCGGATAAATTGCGTTATCACCGTATTATTATCATGACGGATGCTGATGTTGATGGTTCGCACATTCGTACTTTATTGCTAACTTTTTTCTATCGTCAGATGAAAGAATTGGTCGAGCGTGGTCATATATACATAGCGCAGCCGCCACTCTATAAAGTTAAGAAAGGTAAGCAGGAACGTTACGTAAAAGATGATGATGAGTTAAACGCGTATTTGTTACAGCAGGCATTAACGGGCGCGAAACTTTACGTTGCAAAAGATTCCCCAGCAATATCAGATACCGCGCTTGAAGATATTGCTCGTAGCCACCTGCTCGTTAAAAATATTATCAAACGATTATCACGTCGTATAGATATTAATGTTTTACAGCAAATAAGTAACATCAAAGGACTGAGTAAAGAAGATTTCAATAATAATGAACAGCTTCAGCGGTATACCGATAAATTATTGAAATCATTAGAAAAATACAAGTTATCTGGGCTTAACTATAGTGCTGTTATCGGCAAGGATGAGGATGGTAATTCATTACTCACCATCACCAAAAAGATGCACGGTTTAGACCATGATTATGTATTAAATAATAGCTTCTTCGAGTCCGCTGACTATCAGCAGCTGGCCTCCTTAGGTGACAAACTTGATGAGTTGTTAGCCAAAAATGCTTATATCGAACGTGGTGAAAAACAATCCTTAGTCGAGAATTTTGAAGAAGTGATGGACTGGTTGTTTACTGAAGCTAGAAAGGGACAGAACATCCAACGATATAAAGGTCTGGGTGAGATGAATCCTGATCAATTATGGGATACCACGATGAACCCTGAAACACGTCGCATGTTGCAAGTGCGTATCGAAGATGCTGTTTCTGCCGATGAAGTGTTTACCATGCTGATGGGTGACCAGGTTGAACCGCGACGTGAATTTATTGAAGCCAATGCACTGGCTGCAACAAATATTGACACTTAAATTATTCATATATTTTTAAGCCATTTCTAAATAGTTGTTTGAGCAGGGCTTAAATTTTTCTTCAATTTAAATATAACTTGCTAGAAAATAAATGAAATATAACGATCTGCGTGACTTCATTGCGCAACTTGAAAAAAAAGGGTTATTAAAACGTATCAGCGTAGAGGTTGACCCTTATCTCGAAATCACAGAAATCTGCGATCGCACCCTGAAGCAACAGGGCCCAGCCTTATTATTCGAGAACGTAAAAGGATCACCTGTTCCAATATTGGCAAATTTATTCGGTACCACACAACGTGTCGCAATGGGAATGGGTGAAGACTCCATCGATGCATTACGTGAAGTTGGAAAATTACTCGCCTTCCTGAAAGAGCCTGATCCGCCTAAAGGATTAAAAGATGCCTGGGAGAAAATGCCTGTTTTTAAACAGGTATTAAATATGGCGCCAAAAGTAATTAAAAAAGCGCCCTGCCAGGAAATCGTTTTTGAAAAAGATGAAGTTGATTTAAATACTATACCCATACAAACCTGTTGGCCTGGCGATGTGGCACCGCTTATTACCTGGGGATTAGTCGTTACTAAAGGCCCAGAAAAAGAGCGACAGAACTTAGGCATCTACCGTCAACAGGTAATCGCAAAAAATAAAGTTATCATGCGTTGGTTAGCGCAGCGAGGCGGAGCTCTGGATTTTCGGGAATGGCAACAACAGCATCTGGGCGAACCCTTTCCGATAGCTGTTGCGCTAGGTGCAGATCCTGCAACGATATTAGGCGCAGTAACACCAGTACCCGACTCGTTATCAGAATATGGTTTTGCCGGTTTGTTACGAGGCAGTAAGACAGAGGTGGTGAAGTGCGCACTGAGTGAACTGCAAGTTCCCGCTTCTGCTGAATATATTTTAGAGGGGTTTATATACCCTGATGAATTTGCTGAAGAAGGACCTTACGGCGATCACACTGGTTATTATAACGAAACGGAAACGTTTCCTGTGTTCACCATAGAACGAATTAGTCATCGTAAAAACCCGATATATCACAGCACATACACCGGGCGTCCACCAGACGAGCCTGCAATTTTAGGTGTCGCATTAAATGAAGTATTTATTCCGATATTACAGAAACAATTTCCAGAGATAGTCGATTTTTATCTACCGCCAGAAGGCTGTTCTTATCGAGTAGCAGTTGTCAGTATGAAAAAACAATATCCCGGTCATGCGAAACGCGTGATGATGGGAGTGTGGTCGTACTTACGTCAATTCATGTATACAAAATTTGTTATCGTTGTTGATGATGATGTGAACACTCGAGATTGGCAGGATGTAATCTGGGCGATGAGTACGCGTGTTGACCCGGTACGTGATTTTACGATGATCGAAAATACACCGATCGACTATCTTGATTTTGCTTCCCCTGTCTCAGGTTTAGGTTCTAAAGTTGGAATCGATGCAACAAATAAATTACCAGGTGAAACAGATAGAGAGTGGGGTACACCTATAAAGATGGATGAGGCGGTGAAGAAACGAGTCGACGATCTGTGGAGTGAGTTAGGCTTAGATTAATGTTAGAAGTAAATCCAATATCAGATGTATTAAAGGCGCGTAGTGAATCTAAATGTGAATTATGTAATGCCACGGAAGATTTGCGTGTGTATGAAGTACCGCCTGATTCAAAAGCAACGACAGATGATAGTGTATTACTATGTGGAATATGCCAAACACAGATAGATAATCCGAGTTCAGAAGAAATAAATCATTGGCGCTGTCTTAATGACAGCATGTGGAGCCAGATTCCGGCCGTACAGGTGTTGGCGTGGCGAATGCTTACACGTTTGAGTCAAGAAGGTTGGCCGCAAGACTTACTCGATACATTATATCTCGATGATGAAACATTGGCTTGGGCACAGGCAACAGGTGAAGGACTAGAGGCAGAAGCGGAAGCAAAACATTTTGATAGTAATGGGGCTGTACTCGAAGCTGGCGATACGGTCACGTTAACAAAAGATCTAAATGTAAAAGGCGCAAACTTTACCGCCAAACGTGGTACAGCAATTCGCGGCATTTCTTTAGTAGACGATAACCCGGAGCACATAGAAGGAAAAGTAGAGGGGCAACGAATTGTTATATTGACTAAATTTGTAAAAAAATCTAATTAGTTATTTAAATAAAATGGATGAAAGAATAATGTTTAAAACAATTTTATATGTTTCGCTTATAACATCATCAATCGTTATAACAGCATGTTCACCAGCTGAAGAAAAGACGACCGAGGAAATTGCGGGAGAAAACCTGGGTAAGGAACATTTCGCATCAGACCAAAAGCGGGCGCTTGATAAGGCGAAAGGCGTAGAGCAAATGCTACAAGATAATGCTGATCAGCGTGCTAAACAAATAGAAGAACAAACTAGATAGCATGTAGTGTATAAAGTAAGAAGCTTATTGCAGATTCTGTTTATAAAGGGCATTTAAATAGATGAATCAATTTATTCTGATTTATCCCATGTTCGCAATGGTAGTCCTTACCTTTATTGTGTTGATTACGCTACTTAGAAATTGCGTTCAATCCGTCCGCAAGGGTGAAATTAGTCCTTTCTATGTGGGCTTGCCTGGTTATTAAAGCTGGGCTATTAAACTGAATACACTATAGAGTAATGAAAAAACGATAACAAATCGTTCAAGCGCGACTATCGCTTCACGGTAACTGCATTGCTGCACTTCCTCATATTCATGTGAGTTGCTGTGGTTACTTAACTCGAACGTTAGGCAATAATAATTAATTACTTATGAATTTAAACCCAACACCTGAATTATTAGAAAGCCTTTATTGGATTACACTGCTAGCTGTAATAGTGTCATCTACATCTGGGGTTCTAAAGGCTGGATTTAAACAATTTGATTTATTCGGTGTAATTATTATTGCCATTGCAACAGGGTTAGGTGGTGGCTCACTACGTGACATGCTTCTTGATAGAGATGTTTTTTGGATTCATGATCAAACCTTTTTTTTAGTGTCTCTTATTAGTGCAATAGTTATATTTATTTCTGCGAGGTTAATAAAAATATCTCCTAAATTCTTTTTGGTCGCAGATGCAGCGGGTCTTGCAACATTTGGTGTTGCAGGTACGTTGGTTTCTCTCATGGTCGGTGCGCCTGCTTTGGTCGCTAGTTTTATGGGTGTTATGACAGGCGCAATGGGTGGTATATTTCGTGACATACTTTGCAATGAGCAGCCAGTTGTTTTCTCAAGCCCCTTATATGCAACAGTCTCTTGGGTAGGGTCGCTAGCTTTTATTGGTTTGCTGCATTTTAACTTTGGTGTAACTGCTTCGGCCATAATGGCTGGCACCGGGATTTTCGCGGCACGTTTAATAGCCATACGCTTTAATATTAGCTTACCCAAATTCCGTTTTAAAACTTAATCTACTGAGTAGATATTAACTACCATGACTAATAAACCACTTAAGTTGACCAGTCAATACGCCGTTTTGCTGCTTTACACTCTGTATTGCCGTCAACTGAGCTTAAGCGTTAGGCAAGCTATACAACATGAGCATTAATTCATGATGGATTTCCTTACTTTTAAAACTTTTATTAGTACCGAAGCTTTAATAATGTTTTATTATATCGGTGCACTTATATTACCTATTGGTATATGG
>WTCC01000147.1 GCA_013138755.1 Gammaproteobacteria bacterium | reverse complement strand
GTATTGTATTCTTTATTTAGATTGATGATGAGATCAATCGCCGCCTCAGCATTTTTCCTGTCGAGATTACCGGTAGGCTCGTCAGCCAGAATACATTCTGGTTGATGGATGAGTGCGCGAGCAATTGCTGCTCTCTGCCTCTCTCCACCAGAAAGCTCACTTGGTTTATGATGCACTCGATGTTTTAGACCAACATCGTCTAGCACTTTTTCTGCACTGACTACTGCCTCCTTAACTGCTGTACCTTTGATAAGAAGAGGCATACAGACATTTTCTAGTGCAGTAAATTCAGGTAAAAGATGATGAAACTGGTAGATGAACCCAAAATGTTCGTTCCTTACGATGCAGCGCTGTTTTTCACTGAGTTTGTGCACATCCACATCGTTTAGTAATACCTGCCCACTATTCGGCTCATCGAGCCCACCTAATATATTTAATAAGGTTGTTTTGCCTGAACCAGAGGTACCAATGATTGCCGAGGTCTCACCGTGTTGCAATGTAAAATTAATATCCGTCAACACATGAAGATCATTACGTTCGCCATCGTGATAATTTTTTGAAACATTATTAGCACTTAACATAAAGATTTACTCATAGCGTAAAGCCTCTGCAGGCAGTGTGCGAGATGCACGCCATGCAGGATAAATCGTGGCTAAAATTGTTACAGAGAATGCAGACAATGCATAGGTAAGTACTTCACTGACTTTTACATCAGCGGTAATATCGCTGACATAGTAAACGTCACTCGGTAAAAAGTCAGTACTAAAGATTTGTTCTAACCAGGAAACGATCTCAAACACATTAAGCGCTACTGGCACACCCGCACCGACACCTATCAGGGTACCAAACAACCCGATAAAAGCACCCTGGATGATAAAGATAACCATCACGCTGGAAGGCCGCATACCCAGTGCCCGTAAGATGGCGATATCCGATTCTTTGTCCGTAACCGTCATCATCAGTGTCGACACGATATTTAACGCGGCGACAGAAACCATCATTAACAAGATGATGAACATGACTGTCTTCTCAGTCTGTAATGCCCTAAAGAAATTCTTATGCTGTTTAGACCAGTCTTTCACCCAATAATCTTCACCAAAATCCTTCTCTATATCCCTGGTTATTCGTGGTGCTTCAAATAAGTCCGTCAATTTTAATCGGATACCATTTACCTTATCCTTATAACTGAAAAGTTTAGCGGCATCATCGATATGCATATACGCCATGGCCGCATCAAACTGATGCATACCAACTTCAAAGACGCCAACAACACGAAAGCGTCGTAACCTTGGCATGACACCCACAGCCGTTATGCTTGCCTGTGGAGTAATCACCGTAACGCGGTCACCTTCGTATACTCCTAAAGTATTAGCCAGTTCACGACCGAGAACCAGACCATATTCACCTGATTTTAGATCTGTCAGACTGCCTGATATCATTTTCGATTCTACCAATGACACTGTGGTTTCCATCTCTGGCTGAATACCACGTATCAACGAACCGCTAACACGGCGTCCATTCGACAGCATGACTTCTTTTCGTATATAGGGTGCTGCCGCTACCACCTCGTTATTTTTCTTTACCTTGTCTATTGCTGCCGACCAGTCACTTAAATAACCGTCGTAACCACTGACGGTGGCGTGTGATGTCATACTTAATGTACGGTCACGTAACTCATTACCAAAACCATTCATCACAGAGAGTACGACGATGAGTGAAAAAACACCCAGAGCAACACCAGCAATCGATATAAAAGCAATGAATGAAACGAAATGGTTTTTACGTCTTGCACGTATGTAACGTAAACCAATAAATAGTTCTTTAGGCTGGAACATGTAGAGTTTTAATGTGGTATTAGATTCGTTATGAAAAGATTTTGAAGATTGCAATTAGCCAGACACTAAAGTCTGTCATTCAATAGCATCTGGTTATTTTTAGCAATGAGCCTTATTTTATTTTGATCAGACCTTTATCCTCTAGATCTTTAATTAAAAGTTTCGTCAGATCAACGATCACTTCATCTACCGACTCAGGTGAAAAAGTACGTGTACGTGCGGACCAGATCAGCTCTTCTGAGGCAACATCATACAGATTGGATTCTAGAGTATAGGTCTCATGTGTTGTGTAATACCCGGGGTTATGCACGTAAGAGTTAACGTGTGGGTAATAGCTGTAGAGTCCGCCATAGTGACCGCCTCCATAATAACCACCACCATAACCAACACTGCCGTAGCCATATCCGTAGTTTCCTGGCCGATAAACTGTTTCTTCATCAACAGCCACCATGTGTGTAACAAGAACCGCATCAATCTCTAAACCGTCAATGGCTTTAACAACGGTGTCGCGATCCATTTTTTCGTTACTCTTGATCAAAGTATAACTTGCTACAGCCTCAATCTTATGCTCCTCTAACTCGGTAATAAAGTAGCTCTCGTAAGCACGTCGGCTCTGTTCGCTTTCAGCAATACCAATGATCAATAGATCATTGTATGATTTAGTATGATTAGGCTCGACCCAGGATTGCGAAATTTTAGTATTAGCACATGAAGAAAGTAGAAAAGTCACTCCAGACAATAAAATTACTTTGTATATATGTTGTTTAAACGCACTCATTCTCAGTTCCTTAATCGTTATTTTTATATATTGTTACGAATAATAGCAACTGCACATTAAAACACAATGACTATTTCGATGACAGGCAAACACTTGATTTATTGGATTATTTTATAATCTCATCGCTGAGCATTTCTTTAATCAGTAGCTCTGTAACCTCAGTTACAACTTGATCGATGGATTCAGGTCCAACCGATTTTGTCTGTGCTGACCAGACCAAAGATTTTGATCTAGCGTCATAGATATCATTTTTTAAAACGAAAATTTCTTCGTCACGAGATTGTCCGCGATTCGATATGATGGTTGCCGACATCTGATTGCTCTCGACATCACCGGAATAACCAACATTTAACATGGAGTCTCGGTGTTTTACCTCCACATCTGCTGATATCAGATAAGTCACCAGCACGGCGTCGATCTCTGTGTCTTTGATCGCTGAAATAACCGTTTCACGATTCATCTTCTGCTTACTGCTTATTAATTTATAACTCGGAGTTGCTGTTATATTCAATTTTTTCAGTTCTTCGACAAAATACTTTTCATAGATCTGGCGATTTTGCTGACTATCTGAGATACCTATGATCATCAGATGCTGGTAAGAATGATCCAGATCAGCCTCTTTCCAGCTATCTAACAAATTTGTCGTAGCGCAGGATGCAATAAGACTACTCAAAAATAGAACAACTATTGTTTTAACCTTAACAAACATTATAAATCTCACAGATATATCTTAAAATAATAACAATCTTTCAAAAAACCAATACACACCAATCACAGAGATTAGAGCCGAACCTGGCAGAACAATCATCTTGCGGTATCGTTCTCGATCTTTAAACCAATAAGATAGCAGCACAAAGGCTAATACTATCGTGGCAATCTGGCCCAGCTCCACACCGACGTTGAAGCTTATCAATGCAGTAACAAAATCATTATCAGGCATGCCAAAGTCTGATAATACGCCAGCAAAACCTAAACCATGTATTAACCCAAAAGCAAATACTAGTAGCAATCGACTTTTATGAAGACGTTTTGCAATGATATTTTCGATACCAATATAGGCGATTGATAGTGCAATCAATGGTTCAACAATCACCGCCGGCAATTCTACGACATTATTCATCGCCAGACCTAATGTTATCGTATGTGCCACGGTGAACATGGTGACTTGCAACAGCAAGGGACGCCAATGTGTCGATAATAAGAATAGGCCCAGGATGAACAGCAGATGGTCCAGTCCCCTTGGCAGTATATGCTCAAAACCAAGAACGATATATGAAACGACTACTTCTGCTACCGACTGGCGGGCGACGATCTCCGTTAAAGAAAAAGGAGTACTTACCTGATCTTTTTTCAACCATTGCCATTGCGACCAATGCCACTGTTTGTTCTGGTTATCGACCTGCTTGAGTCTGACTGCATTATCACCAAATTTCGCTGGATAATACCATCGTAAGGATTCTGCTGATTCGGGAAGATGGGCCGTCAGGTAAATAACACTGATACGTGGCACCTTAATGTAGCCGGTCGGTGGAATATCTACTTTATCAATATGTAGAGTCAGTTTTTTATTATCGACCTCGATAGTTATAGAGTCTAAAAACTGTTGTTTAAATCCCACGAATGCCTGTTGCAGATCATCTGCAGATAACTGCCGAAACTCATCATATTCCACGGCATTCGGCGCGTCCCTGGTATTTTTATAGCTGGCATTAATCCCTGTAAGCAGCGCCTCGATACTGGCACGGATCTCTACAGATATAAGATTTTCACTACTGACATTAATTTCTACCAATGCAGGTTTAACCACGTCGGCGAGAACCGTGTTATAAGATAGAGTGCTGAGTAATATCGAGATTAAAAGGATTTTCATGTGAAATCGGATGATACACAGTTTCGTGTTTTAGATGAATATTTTCTTTACCGAAACGTCTTTCCTGAGATTATATGCAATCTACATCTAACCTTTTAGGTTATTTTGCGATACTATTAATGCCAGTTGATGTAACAACAAAAACAAAGAATCGAAACAACCACAATAAAGAATATATCAGGAGTCTTTATGCCTACGATCGATAGACGTACATTCTTAAAACTTATGGGCTTAACGGCCACTGCAAGCACTGGGCTATTAGCTGCCTGTGGTGACAAATCAGCGCCCAAAGTAACCCCGGCAGTCGAATCCGATGC
>WTCC01000349.1 GCA_013138755.1 Gammaproteobacteria bacterium | reverse complement strand
AGGATGGCTTTATTTCAAAAACCGATTATGATCGACTTCGCGCGCGTCGGGATGTCACCGCGGCCGAACTCGACAAGGCCAAAAAAGCCCTTGAGGATACTGAGCTTAAGGCGCCTTTCAGTGGCGTGGTGGCACAACGCGTTGTGGAGAATTTTACGGAAGTACGTGCTAAGCAAAATATCGTCAGTCTCCAGAACACTTCGCTGTTGGAACTGGTGGTTTATGTCCCGGAGCATCTCGTTGCCATTGCGCGACGGGGCGGACCAGATAAAGTAAACTTTTTGGCGTCATTCAATGCCATTCCAGGTGAACAGTTCCCTCTGACCATTAAAGAATTCTCTACCCAGGCGGATCCTAAAACCCAGACCTTCGAGTATGTGTTGACCATGCCACGCCCGGAAGGACGTAATATCCAGCCGGGTATGACCGCGAATGTACATGCATCCAGGACGGATGTGGATGAGAGTCAGAAGGCTGCCAGTTTCATCATTCCTGCCATTGCGGTCTTCGCAGATGAAAAAAGTCAGTCCCACGTCTGGATCGTCAAGCAGCCGAAGAACACGGTGCATGCCAGAGAAGTAACCACTGGCAACTTATTTGGCACTGATCAAATTGAAATTATTTCCGGTATAAAATCGGGTGAGATGATCGCCATTGCCGGGGTGAGTCAGTTACGTGAAGGCATGCAGGTTCGTCCTGTAGCAAGGATCGATTACTAGTGAATATCGCAGAATGGAGCATCAGGAAAAGTGTCATCACCTGGGTGCTGACCATTTTGATGGCGTTGGTCGGCATTTATTCATTCAGCAATCTCAGTCGGCTTGAAGATCCTGAATTCACCATTAAGGAAGCGCTGATCTATACTCCCTATCCCGGTGCATCCGCAGCCGAGGTGGAACAGGAAGTCACCAACGTCATTGAAGAGGCGCTCCAGGAAATGGGGCAACTGGATTATGTGGAGTCCCGTTCCGAGCGCGGCCTGTCCATCGTCAAGGCCTTTATCAAGAAAAACTACCGCAAGGCTGAATTACCTCAGATCTGGGATGAATTGCGTCGCAAGGTTAATGATCGTCAACTCCGGTTGCCGCCGGGTGCCGGCCCGTCCATCGTTAATGATGATTTTGGTGATGTCTTTGGCATCTATTTTGCGATCACAAGTGAGGCTTACACCAAGCGGGAAGTCTATGAGGTTGCCAAGTTCCTGCAACGGGAGCTTCTGCAAGTCCAGGATGTGAAACGCATCAGCATCTTTGGTTATCAACCGGAGGTGGTGTATGTCGAGATGAAACGTGAGCAAATGGCGGAGTTCGATATTGCACCGCAGGAGATCTATGCCGCACTTGCTGCCAAGAACCTGCCCGCTGCCAGCGGTCATGCCACGCTGGGTGCTGAATATATTCCCGTCAATCCCACCGGCGAGTTTCAGTCAGAACAGGAGTTTGGTGATCTCTTGATTCGCGGTAAAGGTCAAGGTTCCGAGCGCCTTGTGTATTTGAAAGACATCGCCACCATCAGCCGGGGTTATCAGGAACCAGCGAATACCGTGTTGCGTTATGACGGTGAGTCGGCCATCGGCCTGGTTATTTCCACCGTCTCCGGAGGTAATGTGGTGACCATGGGCGATGCCCTGAACGCGCGAATGGAGCAATTGAAGCCACTTTTTCCGATCGGCATGGACGGTCACATTATTGCCTTGCAGTCAAAGGCGGTAAGCGAGTCGATTAACGGGTTTATTGTAAACCTGTTGGCAGCCGTTGCGATTGTTATTGTCGTATTGCTGTTCTTCATGGGTTTGCGCAGCGGCCTGATTATCGGTTTTGTCTTGTTTATAACCATTGCCGGTACTTTCATTTTTATGGACATGTGGAGCATTACCCTGGAGCGTATCTCACTGGGGGCGCTGGTGATTGCCCTGGGAATGCTGGTGGACAATGCCATTGTGGTGACGGACGGCATGCGCGTGAAAATAGAGCAGGGAATAGATGCCTTGACCGCGGCAAAGGAGGTGGTGGGGCAGACCGCCACACCGTTGTTAGGTGCCACCATCGTGGCGGTTACTGCGTTCGCCTCCATCGGTACTTCTGATGATTCCACCGGGGAATATACCTCGTCACTGTTTTATGTGATCCTGATTTCTCTATTGTTAAGCTGGGTGACGGCGGTGACCAGTACACCGTTATTGTGTAAAACCTTCCTCAAGGCCAAACCGGTAACAGATGGCGAAGCAAAGGATCCTTATGCTGGCAAACTGTTTCAGGGTTATAAGCAATTTCTCCTGCTCTGTCTTAAGTTTCGCTGGGTGACCGTTGGTCTGGTGATTGTGCTGTTTGCATCCGCCATTTTCGGCTTTGGTTTTTTGAAAAATAGTTTCTTCCCCGATTCGACCCGGCCGCAATTTTACATTGATTTCTGGTACCCCAATGGCACGCATATAAATGAGACCAGCCGAAAAACGGCGGCGATTGAAACCTTCCTGTTGGAGAAAGAGGAAATCAATCATGTCTCTACCGAGATCGGCGGCGGGCAACCCCGATTCCTGCTGACCTATAGCCCGGAGTATCCCAGCCATGCATTCGGTCGCATGATTGTGGATGTGGAAGATTATAGAATCATTCCTCAGCTGTTTGTCAGCTTGCAGGCTGAGCTGGAAGCGAAGTTTCCTGAGCCCATTGTTAATGTGCGGATGTTTGTGAATGGTCCGTCCACGGGCGGTAAGATCCAGCTGCGTCTGTCGGGGCCGAATCCGGCAGTACTTCGTCAGTTGGGTGACAAAGTGGAAGAGATCATCTTCAGCGATCCGGGTGCTAAAGCAGTCAGGAACGAATGGGGCGAAAAGATCAAAGTTGTTCGTCCTCAACTGGCTGAAGCCCAGGCCCGGCGTGCGGGGATTGATCGCCCTGATGTGGCGCACGCCATGCAATTTGCGATCGAGGGTACGGTAGTCGGTGTTTATCGGGAAGAGGATGAACTGCTCAATATCGTGGCACGCTCACCGGAGAATGAGCGGGTCGATCTGGCTAATCTCGGTAGCATCCAGATCTGGAGCCCGGCGGCACAGACGCAGATCCCAATCGGGCAAGTAGTCACCGAGTTTAAGACTGAGTTCGAGGATACGTACATCTGGCGTCGCAACCGTGAAAAAATGTTGCGTTACCATATCGATGCACGTGACGAGTTACCCAGTAAATTGTTTAATCGCATCAAGCCAAAGATTGAGCAGGCCCTCAACGTCGATCTCGCCCAATATTCGAATATCCACTATGCACAGGGAGAGGATCCCTTTACCGGGTTCACGGCTAGTACCATTCCTGTCATCGATCAGGACATAATTCCACTCAAGGATAAGTTGGGGTACAGCATGGCCTGGGGTGGTGAGGCGGAAGACTC
>WTCC01000014.1 GCA_013138755.1 Gammaproteobacteria bacterium | reverse complement strand
GTTGTTACCAGATATTCCTTTGGTTGTGCTGACAGTGTCTCTGGTAGTAATGCAGGACCAAGCCCACCTTTAAGCGTCATGCCGTGGCAGGAGCCACAGTCATGTTTAAGAAAGTACACCAGCTCATTTTGACGTGTTGCATTTACTTCTGTAATAGCCGCCTCAGCCATAGCGTTCTGAGGTGCCAGAAGAGAGGTGCCCAGAATAATAATTCCTGGAAAACTAATTTTGAAGAACATTTTTCTCATGCAGATGAATCTCTTCAGTTTGTCCTTCTTCAAGACGTTTCTGTTCAAGTGATGATTGAAACCAGTCAAGTTCATTAGCCAGTGTAACGACTTCACCAATGATGATGATCACCGGTGCCTTCATGTGTTTCTGGTGTATTGCATCGTTTATCTGACCAAGCGTCGTAATCAGGCGTTGTTGCGATTGTGTCGTTCCGTTTTGAATTGCGGCTGCAGGAGTTGACGCAGGTAGCCCCGCTTCGATCAGTGAATGGACTGCTAATGGCAGATTGGATATTCCCATATAGATAACAAGTGTTGAGTCAGGGTCGGCGATAGACTTCCAGTTAAGGTCTAGTGGTTCGTTATCATTGAAATGGCCAGTAATATATTGCACTCTGCGACTCATGCCGCGATGCGTCAAAGGGATGCCGCTGTATGCGCTGCAACCAGACGCTGCAGTTATGCCGGGCACAATTTCAAAAGCTATCTGATGTTTGTTCAGTGCCTGAATTTCTTCACCGCCACGACCGAACATATAAGGGTCACCGCCTTTGAGGCGAACGATCTTTCGTCCAGCATTTGCCAGGTTAACAATGATTTCGTTGATCTCATCTTGCGGTACACAATGTTTACCGACTTCTTTACCAACAGAGATACGACTTACACCTGCGGGGATCAGGCTGAGGATATCGGCTGATACAAGGCGGTCGTAGACAACAACATCTGCTTCAGTCAGTAAACGCACTGCTTTAACTGTCATCAATTCTGCGTCGCCTGGACCAGCGCCAACTAGTGATACAAAGCCTTTATTATTCATAGATATCAACCCCTGATTGCTGTTGTCTTTAGACATAAATGATTCTTATCAAAAGACTCAGATGGCGATGATATTGCTCTGCTCGGGCTTTTACTTCATTGATTTAGGTCAAACGATGTTAAAGTAGTCTAGACATAATAAAATTTGTGACAAAATGACATGTAAAACAGTATGTTAGTAAATATTTGATTGTGGTGAGAAGCAGGCGTAAAACAGAGGTCTACAGCTGATTTTAACGATTATTTTCTATTATTTTGTTATTGAATTGACCCAAGTCATTTTTCTATATAACTGCTTGCGACTACAATATGCTAGTCATCATGTTATGCAGCATCGTGTCGTGGGTGAGTGACTTTAAACTACTTCAATTAATCGTTAAATCAAGGAATAAATTGCATGAAAAAAAATATATGCCGAAATAAAAGAATGTGTATGTTCGGTTTGTCGCTGCTTATTCTAACGTTGATCGTAGCGGTGATACTGGGATTGCTTGCAGGTCCTTCCAGCCCGATAACCTGGAGTCTGATAGCGCTATTGGTGGCTGTTCCATTCGTTCATAAAAAAATGGCATCACAACAGTTTGTCGAATGGAAAGATTCTTACAGTGTTGGTATCGATTCGATTGACCAGCAGCACAAAAGACTGTTGAATCTGATCAATCAGTTGCAGACAGCGGTTGACTACTCAACAGGCGAACAATTCGAACGTGAAGCACTCGATGAACTGGTCGATTACACGAAAACACATTTCACTTATGAAGAAGGTCTGATGCGGGATAATGATTATCCTGATTTTGAATCGCACAAAGAGCAACATGAAAAGATGTTCGATAAAGTGCGCGAAGTCCTTGCAGAGTATGAAAAGGATCATGACACTGCCATGAGTAATGCTGCGGAATACCTCAGGAGCTGGTTAATTAACCACATCAACGGTACGGATAAAGAATACAGCAGCTATCTAATTGGTAAGGGTGTTAAGTAAATTTTCAAAAGCAGCACATGAAAACACTATTTCTGCTGATAACGCTTACGCAAAACGGAGCGGGTGATATCAACGCTTCCTTTGTAAATACACAAACGCTACAGCAGTGCCAGCAGAAATCACTGATGGTCGAAGGTGTTTTTAAGGGTTCAGATATCCCGGTAATCGAAAGCCGCTGTATAGAAAGTGATTTGCAATTTTCTGAGTTTGGTCATGCGTCAAACGCAAGTAAGATACGAAATTATTTTTTGATTTCTTTTGATGAAAAAAAGTTGGACATCACAGCTATATCCGACTGGCGTAGCTGCATGGAGCAACAGAAAAAAAATGTGAAGCAGGATAAGGTGTACTGCAGTAGTTCTGTTCAATCTATTCGATGATGTAATAAGAGATTTATTGATGAAAAGTATAAAAGCAATTGTTGTAGGCAGTGTATTTATTATCGTCGCTATCCTTTTATTACAGCTGTTGTATATTTTTGTTGCAGTCGGTTATAACGCGCTGGCAAAAGATTTCCCTTTTCTAAATGATATCGCTGGGTCCTTTAGATATATAGTTGGTATCCCGATATTTGTAGCGACGATGTTTGTCGGTGGTTACATCACAGCAAACATAGCTGATGTGGAGACCAGTATAAAAGTCTGGCTGCATTGTATTGCTGTTGGTCTGATCACCGCAGGCGGTATGATCTACCCCACATTAGAAACTGCAGAAATCACAACGACCGGTATCGTCATCTTTATACTATCGTTGCTGGCAACAACGGCAGGTGGCTGGTATTGGCAAAAAGATAATGGACTGAGTCAGGCATAAGTTGAATACATGTAATAGGCTCGGTATACCTGTATGCTTGAAGTCACTCGATAAACTGCCGGTAATCAATAGCAGGCTCAAACTTCTAAATCTTTTAAGGTTAAATATGATTATTCTCTTAGTTGGTTAGTCTTAAATATAATAGAGGCAGTTTACCCGGCAGTTCTTCGGCATTGTGTACCAGTACATAGGAGCGACTGCCAAAGAGATAGGGCAGATAGTCTTCAGCGCGCTCATCGATGGTGACACAGAAGGGTCTTAAACCTGCTCTCTCTGCCTCCAGTATCGCCATGCGTGTATCTTCTATGCCATACCTGCCTTCGTATTTGTCCAGATCATTGGGTTTGCCATCGGTGAGAATGAGTAATAGTTTTTGACTGGACGATTCTTTTAACAGCAATTGTGTCGCATGACGTATGGCGGCACCCATACGTGTGTAATAACCGGGACGAGCGGCGTTGATGTGACCGCGGATGTTATCGTCGTAGTTCTCATCAAAATCTTTGATGTTGTAGAAACGAACATGGTTTCGATTGCGTGATGAGAAGCCGTGTAGAGCAAAGCGGTCTCCGGTTGCTGTCAGGGCTTCAGAAAACAGGTAGAGTGAGTCACGGATAACATCGATGACACGGGCGTTATTGTTTATGTGAGCATCGGTCGAAAGAGAAAGGTCGGCGAGCAACAAACACGAAAGGTCACGGTTGAGGTTTCGCACATCGCGATATACAGGTGTGTCGCTATTCACATGTCCCTGTTTGCGATCAGTAAGGAAGTTGATGTAGTTTTCCAGATCGAGTTCGCTGCCTTCATTCTGGCGGCTGACCCAGTGCCTCTGCGGGCGCAGTGATTCAAATTGACGACGAATTTTATGTGCTTGCGGACGCAACCTTGCCGGCAGTTCCATGGCTTCAGCGTGACGCGATGTCATTACCTGGAGTCGGCAGTGGTCTTTTTGCATGCGCTGCTTTTTATAATCCCACTCGTCGATAGCAATACCTTCAGCTAATACGATGTCATCATATTCCTCGGATGGCAGGTCGAGATCCAGTTTGATCTTACCGACCGTGGTCTCACTGTCTTGAGCAAGTGTAATGTTGTCCATGTCCTCGGCCGTCTGCATGGCATTGTCATCGTCATCGTCGACACTGGTACGATCAACTTTAGTATATTCCGCCCAGCTCCAGAGGGTTTCAAGGCGAAAGCTCATCAGCCCATCTTTACCTTCGGGGGTATCAGTTCGATTGCCCTGTTTGCGCTTCTGCTGTTTTTTCTGCTCCTGTTTGTCCTGGTCATCATCAGCTGTTTCTACCTGATCAGGATCATTTGGCTGTGTACCTCTGCTAGCCTCCTGATTAGGGGGAGAAGGGTGTAACCACAGCGTTACCGGCTGAGGCGGGTGCTTGGCGTATTCGAGTGTGATGTCTATCTCTGAGTCGATCAAAGCCTGGCGGATACTGATTTCCTGACTGGCTTCTTTAGCGGGTAACTTGTCCGGATCCGGTCGCTGTTTTAGATGTGCTTGTAACAGTTTTTGATAACGGCTATGCAAACCCGGCCAGATTCTCAGTGTTTCACGTGTACGCTTCTGGTTTCTGCTGATCCAGTCAGAACTTTCGCCGGTTATAGCTGCAGGGATTGCCGAGAGCGCGGTGAGCCACAGGTAAAGATCACGGTTGAGTTCTCTGTCGGGGAACAGTGCGAGGCTGTCGGGCAGTCTCAGTGTCTCTTCGTCTCGCCATGCGTATTGTGTTTTTTTACCAGTGCCTGCGATGCGCTGCAATATCGAACGTCTGGCGTGAATCTCGGAGTCGGTAGCATTTTCGATACGCAGACCACCTTCACCACCTAACGCACGAAAGAAAATGCCGGCAGTGTGGCGTATCTCATCCAGATGCACTACTGCTTCAGGGTAGTGCTTGTTGGCACTGTTGGTGATAAAACTATCCCAAATTTTTCCGACGAATTCTTCCATGACGTTACTTGATGAAACGTGTCCAGTCAGGCGGCAGCCAGATAATCATGACGATACAGAAAATGACAAGGCCGATAAAAAATAACTTAAATTTTCTCTGAGTAGATTTCCCCAGATCAGGAGGCAATGGGATCCCGCAATGAGAACAATTTTTTTGACCCACCTTTATCTCGCCACCACAATGTTTACATACTAAGTTCATCATTTAAAATTATTCATTATTCATTATTCATTGCTCATTGCTCATTGCTTTAAAGCACCGTCCATTCTGCAATCTGTTCTGGAAATAAATAAACCAGGATGATCAAAGCCGGTATCACGTAAAAATAAACCTGCATCAATGTTCGTAAAATATAGTGTGAATGTTTAAGCTCCATAAAATAATCTACGATTATTCGGCCCTTGATGGCGAGCACGATCGCCATGATAGCAACACTGTCCAATCCGGGTTTTGCCTGTTCTGCCATATAAGCACTGAACAGGGTTAATACTATAAGCATCAGCCATAATATTTCGATGAGCCTGATCTGTGTCATCTTCATTAGCGGATCACATACAGCAAGGGAAAGATGGTTATCCAGGCAAGATCGATCATGTGCCAGTATAGCGCAACGTTTATCAGCCCCTCATGCTCCTGCTGTGTATAGATACCGGTATTGAGACGATAGATAACCCATAGTATCGCAGCGCTTCCCCAGCCTACATGCAGAAAGTGGTTAAAGGTGACGTAATAATAAACCGCGTAAAAAATATT
>WTCC01000170.1 GCA_013138755.1 Gammaproteobacteria bacterium | reverse complement strand
CAGGATGAAGCCCGCGAAAGGCGGCAGGAAATTTCCGGTGAAGCGGATTTTTATGGTTCCATGGATGGTGCCAGTAAATTTATTCGTGGCGACGCGGTTGCCGGTATTTTAATTTTGTTTATCAACCTTATTTTTGGTTTAGGCATTGGCATGATTCAGCATGACCTGGCTTTTGCTCAGGCAGCAGAGAACTATACCCTGCTGACCATTGGTGATGGACTGGTCGCGCAAATACCTTCTCTAATTTTATCCACCGCAGCGGCAATTGCGGTCACCCGTGCCTCCGCTGCTAAAGATATGGGCGAACAGGTTCTCGGCCAGTTGTTTGAAAAGCCAAAGCCTATCGCCATTACCGCCGCTATTCTTACCGGTTTAGGTTTAATTCCGGGTATGCCAAATATTGTCTTTCTTACCCTTGGTGTAATTACTGGTGGCGTAGCATTCTATATAAAACAACAGGCAGAAATACAACAGCAGCTTGAAATAGAAGAAGTGTCAACCCCAGTCGATGAAGAACCACAATTTAAAGAGCTGAGCTGGGACGATGTTCCCATGGTTGATGTTATCGGACTGGAAGTCGGTTACCGTCTGATTCCAATGGTGGACAAAAACCAGGGTGGGCAGATGATGTCACGCATTAAAGGGGTGCGTAAAAAATTATCACAGGACCTGGGTTTTCTTATTCAGGCGGTACATATTCGAGACAACCTGGACCTTTCACCCAATGCATACAGCATTATATTAATGGGTGTGCCTGTCGGTGAAGGCGAAGCCTATCCTGATAAAGAACTGGCGATCAATCCGGGTGAAGTGTTTGGTGAACTCAAAGGCATAAAAACCAAAGACCCGACCTTTGGCCTGGAAGCGGTGTGGATTGACCCCGGCATGCGTGATGAGGCGCAAACGCTGGGTTACACCGTTGTCGATAGCAGTACCGTGGTAGCAACGCACTTGAGCCATCTGTTGCAAAGTCATGCGTATGAACTGTTAGGCCACGAAGAAGTTCAGCAGTTGCTGGACATGCTGGCAAAAACCTCACCCACGCTGGTTGAAGATCTGGTGCCAAAAATATTACCACTGGGTACGGTGGTTAAGGTCCTGCAGAATATCCTGGCCGAAGGTATTCCGATTCGTGATATGCGTACTATCGCCGAAACTTTGGCGGAATTTGCACCCAATAGCCAAAACTCTGACGTACTGACAGCATCAGTGCGTACCTCGCTGGCACGACAAATATACCAGCATATCAACGGTTTAGAGCAGGAAATGCCGGTTATCACGCTAAGTCCAGAGTTGGAACAGATCTTGCAGCAATCAGTACAAAGCGCACCAGAGATGGGTCTGGGCATTGAACCGGGGTTAGCCGAGCAGATGATTAAAGAGTTAAACGACTGTGTACAGCAACAGGAACTTGCTAACAAGGCCGCTGTTTTACTGGTATCACCAGGCATTCGTTCAACACTGGCAAGGCTGCTAAGAAGTTTGGCACCAAACCTGCATGTACTAACTTATAACGAAGTTCCAGACAGCAAAAATATAAAAGTTGTCGCAGCAGTGGGTGGCAATGCAGCCAATGCGGCATAAAAGTCAAATAATGAAAAATGAAAAATGAAAAAACAACAAAACCATCACTAGCACAGTTCACTGTCTTGTTGAGGGGAATTATTCATTATCAGTTGGTAGGAGCGATATAAACATGAAAATGAAACGTTATTTTGCGGCTGATTCACGTCAGGCTCTTCGCGAGTTACGTGAAGATCAGGGCCCTGACGCAGTCATTCTATCGAATCGAAGGGTAAACGGTGGTGTAGAAATTATCGCCGCACTGGATTATGACGAGGCGATGACTAATTTTTCACTGGGAAACCCGGAAGAATTATCTACCATAGCACCGGTTATGTCATCAGCTTCCAACTCATCAGCGACCAGGCCGTCACCAGCGCGTTCGTTTAGTAATGAGCTGGAGCATGCACAATATTCAGGCCAGTCATCATCAGAGGCGATCCTGGCCGAACAGGAAGTAACACATGCTTCAAATGAAGAATCATCAGCTTTAAACAAAATCCAGGATGAATTAAAAGGCCTTAGAAATATAATGGAAGCACCTTTAATGCAGTTTGCCTGGGGCGAGACCGGTCGTGTTCAACCATTGTATGCAAGTTTGTTAAAGCAATTAATGACACTTGGCCTGAGTTCAAAACTAAGCCAGAGCATTGCCAAAAGAACCGCTAATCAGGGTTTAAATAAACACAGCTGGCTTGAGTCATTAAAGTTACTTGCCAAATTAGTACCGATAGATAACGACGATATATTAAGTAATGGCGGCATTGTTTCATTAATTGGACCAACCGGTGTGGGTAAAACCACAACCATTGCAAAACTGGCTGCACGATTTGCACTAAAACATGGTCGCCGTGGCATCACATTAATTACAACCGATAACTACCGTATTGGCGCACATGAACAATTACGTACCTATGGAAGAATATTAGGCGTACCGGTACATGTAGCAAGCGATAATGATGAGTTAAGAGTCTTACTTAAAGAAGCAAAAGACAAATCAGGTGAGCATAACTTAACACTTATTGATACAGCCGGTATCTGTCAGAAAGATAATCGATTATCAGACCAGTTAACAATGCTGAATATAAGAGATATGGATATTAAAAACTACCTGGTGTTGTCCGCTACCGGTCAAATGAATTTGCAGGACAACGTCATTTGCGCTTTTAGCCAGCTAAAATTACAGGGCTGTATGCTGACAAAAATAGATGAAGCCGCAAGTTTAGGTGAGATCATATCGGTCCTTATTCAGCATGAATTACCTTTACATTTTGTCTGTGACGGTCAAAAAGTTCCAGACGATTTGCATCAGGCACGAGGCCAGTTATTAGTTAAAGAGGCAGTTAAATTAATGCGTAACACAAATAAATCGCCTTCTACAGAAGAGTTGGCTTACACATTTGGCGGGATGGTAAATAATGCAATTATCTGACAGAACAATCGATCAGGCGGACAACATGCGCCGTATAGTTGAGCCTAAACCGTTAAAAACTATTGCTATAAGCAGTGGTAAAGGTGGCGTGGGTAAAACTAATGTATCGATTAATTTGGCCATATCCCTGGCCAAACAGAAAAAAGAAGTACTGTTGCTGGACGCTGATTTAGGCATGGCAAATGTTGACGTTTTATTAGGCTTAAATACCGAATACGATCTTTCACATGTTGTTAGTGGTGAAAGATCACTTGAAGAAATTATCGTTGAAGGACCATCGAATATAAAAATAATACCTGCATCTTCCGGCATAAATAAAATGGCAAACCTCACCCCGGCAGAACAGACCGGATTGATTAATGCTTTTAGTGAACTGGGTAATGCTGTTGATGCACTCATTATAGATACCGGTGCGGGTATCTCCGATACCGTAGTCAACTTTTGCAAAGCATCACAGGATGTCATCGTTGTCGTGCATGATGAACCGGCATCTATTACCGATGCATACGCTTTTATTAAAGTGATGAGTCGCCATCATAATGTAAGCCGGTTTCATGTACTGGCTAATATGACGCATGATGTACACGAAGGTCATAACCTGTTTAAAAAATTATCAAAAGCAACTGATCGCTTTTTAGATGTGATTTTAACCTTTGTAGGCGCTGTGCCATACGATGAAAAATTACGTAAATCTGTTCAGCATCAGCGAGCCGTGGTTGAAGCTTTTCCACGCAGTCCTTCAGCATTAGCGTTTAAGCGCATTACCAGACAAATTGATAATTGGGAAGATAAGGGCACGAAATCTACCGGGCAACTGAAATTTTTTGTTGAACGCATGATTCAATCTGATTTAATGCAATCAGTAGTGCAACAGGGGCCAGGCTAATGACGGTACTGTCTAGTTATGCCGATGTCGGTGCTATTACGGAAGAAAGGCCAAATTACGATGCAATGATGACAGAGTATGCGCCGTTCGTTAAACGAATTGCTTACCACATGATTTCTCGATTACCTTCGAACGTGCAAATAGAAGATATGGTTCAGGCAGGCATGATAGGTCTATTTGATGCCTTAAAAGGATACGACGTGTCTAAAGGTGCAAGTTTTGAAACCTATGCACGAATTCGAATACAGGGAGCGATGATCGATGAAGTAAGACGCTGTGACTGGACACCACGTTCAGTTTATAAAAAATCAAGAGAGTTATCGGAAGCAATTAGAAGCGTTGAAAAAGTGCAGGGTAGAGATGCTAAAGACAGTGAGGTTGCTGAAATATTAGAACTTAGCATGGAAGAATATTACAGCCTGGTTCAAGATGCTGCTGGCTGCCAGTTGTTGAGTTATGAAGATATTGCTTTAGCAGGTGGCAGCAATGATGAATATAAAAGCAGCGACTTTAATGAACCGTATAAGCATATACAGGAAGAGAATTTTAAATGTGGGCTAGCTGACAAAATATCAAATCTGCCCGAACGTGAAAAATTAGTTATTTCTTTATATTACGATGAAGAATTTAATCTTCGTGAAATCGGTGAAATTTTAGGCATAACAGAAGGCAGGGTATGCCAGATACATGGTCAGGCATTAGTTCGCCTAAAAGCACGTATGAGTGAATGGGTGGATGGTGATGCACAATAATTTTTATTTTTACAGTTTCAAAGGACAGTATATTTATGAATGCTAAAGCAGACCTATTTTTTAATGAATTAAAAGAAGCCGTAGAGGATGACAGCCTGGTACTGCCATCATTACCCGAAGTAGCCTTAAAAATACGTGATGAAGTTGAAAGTGAAGATTCTACAGCAGAGCAGATCGCTAATGCATTACGTCAGGATGGCTCACTTTCTGCAAGACTTATTCAAGTTGTAAACAGTCCTCTGTATAGACCAAGAAATCCGATTGATGATTTGCAAATGGCAGTTA
>WTCC01000091.1 GCA_013138755.1 Gammaproteobacteria bacterium | reverse complement strand
TTTCTGTTTTATCTTTGAAATTGATAATGTTAACTCTAGTAAATGTTGATGGATAATTATACCTCAACGTTTCTAAAAGTTATCAAATTTAAAGGGGGCTGTGACATTTACGAATGCTTCTCATTTGTTGCCTATATGGATGTAGGTAAGGGGCGTAAGCAGGATGCGGAAGCTTTGCCTACATGGAGGTAGGTAATAGGTACAGGACGTACCATAGTAGGGCAATGCAAGAGCAATTGCCGAGGTGCGATAACAGGATGTGGTATCTTCACCGACCCCTTTAATTTCGTATGTATGATCAGAGTAATTTTAGAATTATAAAACAGTTATTGATTCCTTACGAATAATCAGTAATGATTCAATATATGTCAAAAATCAGTTTTAATCTATGCCTCGTTCTCGCTAGCTTATTTTTTAGTTCAACAGTACTAGCAGCAGATGTGGTTACCCTACTTCAGGAAAAACAAGCGCCTGCTGGTGTGGTTTTTGAAATCGTCAGTGATGATGAGGATTACTTAGAAGAACTGCTACCTACCTTAAAAGAAGATATAAAAAAATTACGTAAACGCTTCCCCGGCTTACCCATTGCCGTCGTCTCTCACGGTAAAGAACAATTTTCCTTAATAAAAACTAACAGTAAAGTAGAACAAACCACACCTTCACTGGTAAAAGACCTGGTGAAATCAAATGACATCGACTTTCATGTATGCGAAACACACGCTAGTTGGTATGGCGTTACAGCAGAAGATTTTCCAGATTATATAAATGTTAGCCCTGCAGGCCCAGTACAAATTAATGATTATGAAGAATTGGGATATGAATTGGTTGTTTTAACTGACTGAATAATTTTCGATTTAGAACCAAAAAAGAGCGGGTGATAATATTTAGGGTTAAAGGGCACCTAAAGTGAAACCCCGTGTATTAGGGCCGGAAGCCCATAAGTACAATTCCAAGGATGGAATCGGTAGGGTCGAGTCGGGAACAGAGACCGAGAATAACGCAGGACGCTTACATGGATGTAAGCGATAGAACGACTCAGGAGATAAAGTCGAGCAGTTATCGAGGAGATAAAGTCGAGCAATTACCGAGGAGACAAAGTCGAGCAGTTGCCGATAAACCGACCTCTTTAATTACTGATATATGTCAAAGAATAAAATCAACTCGAGAGTATCATTACAGGATGTTTAGCAAAAATATCGAACTTTGATAAAACCAATATAAACCCAGACGGAATAATTACCATGACTGACTCAGAGAACAATACTGAAACTAAAGATACAGCAAAGCCAGACCCTGTTACCGCAGCGCCCTATATGAAAAAAGACGATACAGCAGGATCACCGCAGGCTGAATCAGAAAAGAAAAAATCTTCGGTAGCTCTCACAATATCATTACTGCTAGCAGCAGTAATTATTATTTTTATCACTACCTATAAATTTAATGAAGAAGTCAGTAACTTACCTGGCCATAAAGTCGCAGAGACAAGTATTCAGATAAATACCGAAAAATCTGAAACCATAACAGAGGCTATTACCCCAGCTATTGCCCCAGCTAGTGCGCCTGTAAGTACAAATAACAAGGACACAGCTATTCATTCGACACAAAAACCTGGAGCGGTAGCAAACAACAATGATGTCACTAAACAACGTCGCCAGGCATATACGGATGAGATGCAGTCGCGACAAAAACAATATCAGGCAATGATGGCAGCTCGTCAACAGGAGATGGCTAGAACTGTCGAAGCACAAAAAGAAAAATATAACCGATTCAGGCAAGAGCGACTAGAAACTAAAATGGAAATACAGGAAATTCGGAAGCAGATTTACCAATTAAACGAGAGGCTTCGCTATCTGATACAAAAGACATATCCACGAAACAATCGCTAACGAAATTAAAGGGGTCGGTTCATTGGCAACTGCTCCTCGGTCTCTGTTCCCGACTCGACTCTACCGATTCCATCCGTGGAATCGTACTACCTGCGTCCATGTAGGCAACAAATGAGAATTATTACGTTTTGTCACCGACCCCTTTAATGTTAAAATCTTAACGACTTCTTCCTCCTTTAATAATTTCACTACACTCGCATTATCATCTACCGAGGACAATAAACATGCTGTTACGAAAGTTACTGACTAGCTGCCTCTTAATCTTGTTCTCTACCGTATCTCATGCATCGGAAAGCATTGTCATAGACTTTAAGTCAGCTGATAATTTATTGATAACAGCAGACTCATATTTTTCACACCCGACAAGCACCACTCCTATCATTGTATTATTCCATCAAGCTGGCTCGAGTCGCGGTGAATATAACGAAATTGCACCACGGCTAAACCAACTTGGTTTTAACTGTATTGCAGTTGATTTACGCTCTGGAGAATATTCGCGGGGTAAGGATAATGAAACTGCGATACGTGCCAGCAACGCAGGATTAAGCACAAACTACGCTGATGCCTTGCCTGATCTCATTGCTGCACTAAAGTACATCCGCAAGCAATATAAAAACAATAAAGTAATAGCCTGGGGTAGTTCCTATTCAGCATCGCTGGTGATCAAAGTAGCTGGTGACTACCCGCAGCTGATTGATGGTGTGCTTGCTTTTTCACCGGGGGAGTATTTTTCTCACTTAGGGAAAAGCAAAACATGGATACAAGATTCTGCAAAAAATATTAAAGCGCCAACATTCATAACATCATCCAAAGATGAAGTTGACAGCTGGAATATTATTTATGAGGCTATTCCATCTAAAATAAAAACAAGTTTTATTCCTGCAACAGCTGGCCGACATGGCTCCAGAGCTTTGTGGAACAGATACGACGATAGTGAGGATTACTGGCAAGCAGTCAGTAAGTTTCTGAATTCTAAATTACTAAATTAAAGGGGAGAGAGGGATTAAAAAATAATCTCTCCGTCTTCTTTTTTCTTAACCACCTTAAAATGTGGTCTGTCATCATAATGTATTTTTATTGTCACTTCTTCGTCATAAAACTTGCGTATTCTTTTTACACTGCTAGTAATAAAAGTAAGACTTCTTAATTCAGTCCTGTATTCGGAGTGTATGTAATGACAGACAAAGTAATACTTATTGTTCTTGATGGTTTAGCGTATAAGGTTGCCGAGCAATGCATGGGGTTTGTTCAGGGATTAAGTGAGCAAGGTCGAGCGACCCTTTACAAAGCACAATGCGAATTACCATCTATGTCTCGCCCACTCTACGAGACCATCATAACGGGTGTGACACCCGCAGTTAGTGGAATCGTTCACAACCAGGTGATACGTAACTCCAACCAAAAAAGCGTTTTCAGCCTGGCTCGCGAAGCGGGATTGTCCACCGCTGCCGCTGCATTTCATTGGTTCAGCGAGCTGTATAACGAAAGCCCTTACAACGCTGTGCGAGACCGCCATACAGTAGATACTGAACAACTCATCCAATATGGCACTTTTTACCACGATGGGGATTATCCAGACGGTCATGTATACCTTGATGCCGAATTATTACGCCG
>WTCC01000264.1 GCA_013138755.1 Gammaproteobacteria bacterium | reverse complement strand
CAAGCTCAACACCCTGGTTACGCGCTTCAACACATGCTTCAACCGCAACACGGTTTGCAGCCGCGCCAGCAGCGTTACCCCAAGGATGGCCTAATGTGCCGCCACCGAACTGCAGACATGAGTCATCACCAAAGATGCTAACCAGTGCAGGCATGTGCCATACGTGGATACCACCAGACGCAACCGGCATAACACCCGGCATAGAGCCCCAGTCCTGGTCAAAGAAAATACCGCGTGAACGATCTTCTTTAATGTATGATTCACGCATGATGTCGATCCAACCCAGGGTTGCATCACGATCGCCTTCCAGCTTACCAACAACTGTACCTGAGTGAAGGTGATCACCACCAGACAGACGTAAGATCTTGGTTAATACGCGGAAGTGGATACCGTGGTGCGGGTTGCGGTCTAATACAGCGTGCATGGCACGGTGAATGTGTAACAGCATACCGTTATCCTGACACCATTGTGCTAATTGAGTATTAGCAGAAAGACCACCCGTCAGGTAGTCATGCATGATGATAGGTGCGCCAATTTCTTTCGCATATTCAGCACGACGCATCATTTCGTCAGCAGTAGGAGCCGTAACGTTCAGGTAATGGCCTTTACGCTCACCTGTTTCTGCTTCTGCTTTAACGATTGCTTCTTGTACGAAATCAAAACGAGCTCTCCAGCGCATGAATGGCTGTGAGTTAACGTTTTCATCATCTTTCGTGAAATCTAAACCACCACGTAAACCTTCGTAACAAGCACGACCGTAGTTTTTAGCAGAAAGACCAAGCTTAGGCTTAATAGTACAACCTAGTAGTGGACGACCGTATTTGTTCAGGATGTCACGTTCTTGAGTGATACCTTGTGGTGGACCATTACAAGTCATCACGTAAGCAACTGGGAAACGGATATCTTCTAAACGAAGTGCACGTAGTGCTTTAAAGCCGAATACGTTACCAACTAAAGAAGTAAGGATGTTTACAACAGAACCTTCTTCAAATAGATCGATTGGGTAAGCAATGAATGCGTAGAAACAAGTGTCATCACCTGGAACGTCTTCGATTGCGTAACAACGGCCTTTGTAGTAATCAAGGTCAGTTAATAAGTCAGTCCAAACTGTTGTCCATGTACCAGTTGAAGATTCAGCAGCTACCGCAGCAGCAACTTCTTCACGAGGTACACCGTCTTGTGGTGTAATTTTAAAAACAGCTAGAATATCAGTTTCTTTCGGTGAATATTCCGGCATCCAGTACGTTTCGCGGTATTCTTTAACACCAGCGCTATAGGTCTTAGCCATTGTTATTGCCTCCTACGACAAATATATTATATGTAACTGTTGCATGGTCTTTTTGGTGGGCCAGCAAGTATAACGCCAAACCACTATCAAATACCAAATGGTAACAACATGGCGACGAAGTATAGAGGTGACAAACTATAAACACAACTCAGTATTTCTGATTATAATGATAAGTAAATACTTATGATATAATTGCGTTATGCATCTAACAATACGACAGGTAGAAGTTTTTAACGCCGTGGCAAGGCTGAAGAATTATACCCGTGCTGCCGAAGAATTGCATATGAGTCAGCCCGCTGTTTCTATGCAAATCAAGCAGTTAGAGTCTAGCGTTGGTCTGTCCCTATTTGAACAGATGGGTAAAACAATCTATTTAACGGACGCCGGCAAGCACATGTACGATTATGGTAGAAATATCACTAGTCTGCTAGACGAAGCCGACGCGGTGTTTGAGGCGATGAAAGGGGTTGAGCGTGGTCGATTGATTATTTCGGTTGCGACCACGGCCAGTCATTTTGCTACCCGCCTGCTGGCTGAGTTTACCAAGCAACATGTGGGTATCACGATTAGTCTGGACATTACTAATCGAGAAGCATTGCGTCGGCAACTTGATAATAATGAGCCTGATCTGGTTATTATGGGGCAACCACCAGATGGTGTTGAAGTTGAGGCAGAGGCTTTCATGAAAAATCCATTAGTGATGATTGCGCCTGCTGGGCATACATTGGGTGGCAGGAAAGATATATTGCTTGCTGATTTGGAGAATGAAAGTTTTGTTGTTCGCGAGAAGGGTTCTGGCACACGAAGTGCAATTGAGCGTTTTTTCTCACGACATGAAATCGTATTTAATACCGGTATCGAAATGACCAGTAACGAAGCCATCAAGCAGGCGGTGGAGGCCGGTCTCGGCTTGGGTATCGTTTCGATTCATACATTAGAACTGGAGTTGGAAACTAAACGGTTGCAGGTGCTGGATGTACGTGACTTTCCGATCGAACGTCATTGGTATGTGATTCAGCGAAAGGGGAAGCGTCTATCACCTGCAGCACGAGCGTTTAAGCAATTTGTTCTTGAACAGGCGAAAGAATTTATCTAAGCAACTAACGGATGAGGTGCTCGTCTCTATCTCAATGTGGACTGTTTTTCTTAGCTGGCAGACTGATCGTTTTTGATAGAAGTTAATACTGGTTTTTTAGCTTCGATTTTCAGTGATGATAGTGGTATCGGTCGGGCAATTGCGTAACCCTGTGCATTGTCGACACCGATTTCTTTCAAGCTTTTGATAATACTTTCTGAAGCTGCGTATTCGGCGATAGTCTTGATTCCCATCACTTGACCTACTTCATTAATTGATTTCACCATGGCGTAGTGCATCGGGTCTTTATCGATATCTATGACGAAGGCGCCATCAATTTTCAGGTAATCGACGGGTAAACTGTTCAGATAAGAGAATGAAGACAGGCCGCTTCCGAAATCATCTAATGCAAATGAGCAGCCTAATTTTTTCAGTACATTCATAAAGTGTATCGCTGTACTCATATTGTCGATGGCCGCGGTTTCTGTAATCTCGAAGCATAGTAATTCAGGATTTATTTCGTGTTGTTTTATCTTAGAGACAATGAAGTTAAGAAAATCTCTATTGGAAAGAGACATGCCGGATAGATTAACGGATATCAAAACTTTTTCTTTGCGAGATGCTAACCATTCGATCGATTTTTCGACCACCCATTGATCGATGAGGGTAATCATATTGTAGCGTTCAGCAGCGGGTAAGAAATTATTAGGTGAAACGATATCGCCTTCTTTATTAATCATGCGAAGCAGTATCTCGCCATGCAGGATAAACGATTGCTCATGACCTTTTAGCGGCATGATTTCCTGGAAGTATAATTGGAAGCGATCTTCCTCCAGCGCCTGATTTATTCGAGAGACCCAATGCATCTCTCGTTGTTGAGTTAACAATTTGTCATCTTCTTCAGTAAATACCTGAATGCGGTTTCGACCACTTTCTTTCGCCAGGTAACAAGCTGAATCAGCATTGCTTAAAATCGTTTCGCATGTTGTCGTCGATTGCGAGATGGCGGATATACCAATACTTGCTCCGATGGTAAAGGTGCTGTCATCCCAGGTGAAGTTGAATTGCTGGATATTATCGAGTAGGCGTTTAGATATCTCTTGCGCTTTTGCAATGTCACTATTCTCTAGTAATAAACCAAATTCATCTCCGCCTAAACGAGCGAGTGTGCCACCTGTACTGTCTACGACATTTTGTAGCAATAGAGTAATCTGTTTGAGTAATTCATCGCCAGCTGTGTGGCCGCATGTATCATTAACAAGTTTGAATTGATCGAGGTCGATGTAGCATAAAGTGTTCTCAGTTTTTTCAGTGACAGGCATCGAGATAATGTTTTTCAGTCGACGCTCAAATTCGTAGCGATTGATAAGGCCGGTTAATGCGTCGTGGGTTGCCTGGAAGGTAAGTTGTCTGTTGAGTGAGCGTTGTACCGATTCATCATGAAGAATGATGACGATGCCAGCAATATCATCATCGTGATCACGCATAGGTGCGACGATATATTCCACAGGTGTTTCTATATTGCTCTTGTTCTGCACGAGGATAGCACTGACTGGTTCATCTAAAACAGTCTTGTATTCGATGTTTTCAGTCGGGTCGTAGATTCGTTTGTGGGTATCTTCTTTTAAGGCATGCATTACCTGAACCAACGGTTTTCCTTCAGCTTCTGCCTCTGGCCAGCCGGTTAATTGTTCTGCCATTGGGTTGATGGTCTGGATGTAGCCATTGATATCAGTTGTGATAACGCCGTCAACTATTGATTGCAACGTCATGTGTAAAAAATTGCTTTGTTTCTTTGCACGTTGAGCATACTCTTCGGCTTTTTTCGTTGATTGCTCGAGTTTGTTTTCAGTATTCTCGTGTTTAACGACCTCATCTTTAAGGTCGTCGATCAGTGATTGAATTTTACCGACCATTAAGTTGAATGCATGTATCGGTGCGCTGATTTCGCTATAACCCTTTTCGTCAACAGAAGTAAATTCTCCGTGCGCACTACTGTTCGCTGCGACGCGTAATTTCTGTAGTGGTAATAGGCCACGATGTAGGATTAATAATGCGATGAGCAAGGTGAGTAACGTCAGCGCTGATGCAGCAAGTATTACGCTGTAGCGAGTGTTATTTAGTAGGGTTTTGAACGAGGTTATATTCGATGCGCCACTGATGAAGAGTGCTGGTTCGTCATTACTGTTTTTGATGACGTGCTTGCTTATCAAATAATTCTGTATGGTACTGCTAGTTGGCCAGTTTATTGATTTATGGAGTGTTTTGTTGTTTTTGTCATATATAGCTAGCGCTATACCCAGCTCTTTTTCTATCTGGGTCAGAATGTGTGCTGGGCTGGTAATGATATGTATATAACCTTTGGGCTTTAGGCTACCGACAGAAACGACAGTGGAGAGTAGTGCCTGGTTGTTATATGAACATAGTTGTGTGCTGGGTCTGGTGTGTTGTATCTTGGGTAAAGATTTCACATGGTTGATGTTCTGTGTGCATGGCAAGTTAGCGGTATTGATGATATCGATACCGCGCTCTGATAGTGCTATCAGCTCAAAGTTGGTATCGTAAATGATGATTTTTTCGAGTTTAACTAAGCCGATGGTTACGTAGTAACGGTTAAATTCCTGATCCATCCAGTAGACGAGGTCTTTTTTGTTGTTAGCGTTAAGTGCTTTTTTGAATTTTTCTTCGCCTTGTAATCTAAAACCCAGATCCTTCTGCCGAGTGGTGAGTTCGTCGATCAAGTCTACTGACTTGATTGCGATAAGGTTACTGACGGATTTTTTTTGTTGTTCGAATGCGAGTTGTCGGTAGGTGTAATCTGTAGCGAAAACTAACGCGACACCGATGACGCCAATCAGCAAGATGGTGATTGCAAGCGTTT
This sequence comes from Gammaproteobacteria bacterium, assembly GCA_013138755.1. Classification (GTDB taxonomy): domain Bacteria; phylum Pseudomonadota; class Gammaproteobacteria; order SZUA-229; family SZUA-229. The sequence goes on along the minus strand of WTCC01000264.1, from coordinate 984 downwards.
TTTGTAATGTCAGGCTGTTGGGTTTCATGTTATGTGGGAGGGTGTTTGTGCTATTTGTTTTTGATGTACTGGTATCCTTTTTCCTGCCACTCTGCAAATCCACCTTTGAACCAGGATAAACTATGGTAGCCGCAAGATCTGGCTACTTTTATAGAGACTACGCTGCGACCACATTGCATACCGTTACAGTAGAACATCATCTGCTGGTTTTTATCCTCTGTAATTTCTTTTAGTGTGTCACAGTTGGTTTCGATATCCGGCAAGCTGATGCTGCTTTCGATGTAGCCATAATCACGATCTTTTCTGATGCGGGCATCGATTAAAATAGGCGGGTTACCTGAAGTCAGTATCTCGATGACTTGTTCGGCATTGACTGTGTGGACGCCGGCAATCATTTCTGGAACGACAATTCTTGGTTTTGCCAGATTAGGCGTTTCTTCAGCAACTGCATTTGTCGTAGTAATCAATAGTAAGCCGAAGAGAGCGATATGTGGCATTTTGTATGTTGATCCATGTGCATTGAGATTTTTAAACAAGTTATTCAGATATCGCATAAATTTCTCAAGCTTCTAATTTGTAAAAAAATGTAAAAAAGTCGTTTTATCGTCTTAATATTCTAGTTAAAGATCTTCTAAAAGTACGCTATAGCAACAAATTGTGACGAAAACTTGATATGTTTTTAACGACTATTTTATCGAGTGAACTCACTGGCGTCGGCATGTATTGATGGTGCCACAATCGATACTGTGGTGCTATGAAAGTGCTGGTTAGCTGGCATGCTATAAAAAAATGATTATTTCGTATACAATTAGCTGCTTTTTCTCGGAAAACATTGGAAAAGCTTATGTCAGAACAAGTCGATGTCGGTAAAGTTGGTGCTCCCAAAGTTGCAGTCGTTATGGGGAGTCAGAGCGACTGGCCGGTTATGCAGCACGCAGTTGAGCAGCTCGAAGCATTTGGTGTTACTTATGAGGCCAAGGTTGT
>WTCC01000236.1 GCA_013138755.1 Gammaproteobacteria bacterium | reverse complement strand
GACGACTGGCCATGGTAATTCAGAATTGCCTGCAAGGTGCCAAACATGTTTTCATCACGTTGATTACGTATATTATTATTGTCGTAGTACAAAGTGCGAAAATATAGTTCACCATTAGTTACCAGTTTTGCATTTTGTTCTGCATTAAAATAACGTTGTTCGTCAGTCTGTTTATTAGTTTGACTATAGAGGTCTCGTTTTTTGCGCAGGTCCTGTAATACTGCATGTACCTCGTAACCGCAGTGGTGATATCTACCTAACTGCATAACATGGCTATATAATGAAGGTTCAGCAGCCCACGGCTTTAGACAACCGTAACGCCAACGTGCAACGTCTGCTTCCTTCGGGTCTATGTCCTGTAAATAATTTAAAACAGCGTCGATCGAACCGTACATATTATAGATATCTATCCCATAAAAACCCACAGACCTTTTAAATCTTTCTGTGCCTTCAGTTGAATTAAACCGATGATTGTAGTCTTTTAACCAGTGCGTAAACTCTATTACGGAATGATTTGCCCACATCCATGATGGAAAACCTGAAAATGGTTTATCTTTAAACTCGGGTTTGTTATTAGTGCCACGGATATAAAAATTGATACTTGTTGCATCCGGCCAATCAGCTTCTACTGCGATAATGTTAAAACCTTTCTTTTCGATCAGCTCTCTTGTGATGCGTGCGCGCATGTCATAAAACTCTGCACTACCATGAGTGGCCTCTCCCAATAATACTAGTCGTGAATCACCGATACGTTCAAGCAGACCATTTAAATTTGCGGAATTTATATCAGTAAAATGTTCACTTGAATCATAGATAAGCTCGGACAGTGTAGGTGGTGTTTGCCCGGTTTGTTTTTCAGCTATCGCCGAGACATCACCCTGGCCATCGGCCGTAGCAATCAGCGGTGTAAATAATAGAAGCCAAAATAGAGTGGAACGGTTTATATAGTTTCGTTTATTCATGTTCGTCAGTCAAAGTGCTTAGATAATAATACCACCGGCCTTCTTATTTCTAAATCTAGCGTTTAATGGTAATAAATACCAATATATTTCATCAGGAATAATTGGGGACAGACTGAAGTGTACTGACTTTCACCGACCCCTTTAATTCTCCTTAGTCAGTTCAAATAACCGTCCGGTGCCAGGCAGGTTGCCAGCATGACATTGTTAATGTCTGCATGTTCCAGCCAGCTATTGACTGAACGATGATCTGGCTCCAGCCAGAAACTTTCGATAAACTCATTGATACGATGAAAACGGGTGAGTTTGCTCAGCGTGGTATTTAATTGTTCAGCATTAGTGAAATTCACAGGGTCAGGCCTTACATTTCACATCATGTAAGATGTAAGGCCTGACCCTGAGTTTCATTCACTGACCCTATTTATTACGATTTCCCTTTACTTTAGATTGAACAGTCAGGAGCCTGTATACTCTGAGGAAGTTTTAAGGTTGTCGTTGATAGGAATATCAGCAATGTATTTTTGTAGTCACGCTTTGTTAAACAGACGAGGGTAAAAAATGATGGTTTCTGTCAAAAGGGTTGTACTCGATGTGCTTAAACCACATCAACCAAATGCTCTTGAATTTTGCCAGGCCATTGCCAAAGTGGGCGTTGACTATCATGTACATTTAATCGTCCTTGAGGTGGATGAAAACACCGAAACATTACAAATAACGGTGGAAGGGAATGCAGTTGATTTTGAAGCAATTCAATCCATCATAAGTGAGATGGGGGGGTCGCTTCACAGTATCGACGAGGTAGAAGTTCTAAGTGATTCAGCTGCTGGTTAACCCGGATATTTTCCGAAAATTCTGCATTTCTATGAAATATCTGGATTAAAATTTCATGAGTTTATTTCAGCAGGCAAAATTTCTGCTGCGTATTACCCATACCAGCGACATAGTACGGCGCTATTTTGTTGTCAACGGATTTGATGGTGCACTCACCATGCTGGGGCTTATTATTGGATTTCTTGTCAGTACACCTGCTGATTTATCTTTGATTATCAACGCCTGTCTGGGCGCAGCTATTGCCCTGGGGGTGAGTGGCGTGAGTAGCGCCTACGTTAGTGAGTCTGCGGAAAGAAAGCGTGCCCTGGAAAAACTGGAGGAGGCGATGATCAGCAATTTACAGGAGAGTGCACACGGCGAAGCGGCTCGCCTGGCGCCAATATTTATCGCACTGGTTAATGGTTCGGCGCCCCTCATTATTTCACTTCTTATCCTGATACCGCTATTGTTATCAAACATCGGTATTGAGCTGCCATTACCACCACTATATGCGGCTATCATTATCGCACTGCTGCTGGTTTTTTTACTGGGTGTTTTCCTTGGTCGCATCGCGGGGGTCTCATGGTTGCGTAGCGGAATCCAGACCTTGTTGATCGCCATCGTGACCGCAGCACTCATTTATATATTTGCCGGAGGTTAAGATGCAGTCAGTCGCCCGGCAGGTTCGCCAACCAGATTTTCTCCATTATGTAGGATAATTAAAGGGGTCGGTGAAGCTACCGCTCCTGCTATCGCACCTTACCTACATCCATGTAGGCAACAAATGAGAAGCATTCGTAAATGTCACCGACCCCTTTAATTCCCTTTAATTCTCCTTAGTCAGTTCAAATAACCGTCCGGTGCCAGGCAGGTTGCCAGCATGACATTGTTAATGTCTGCATGTTCCAGCCAGCTATTGACTGAACGATGTTCTGGCTCCAGCCAGAAACTTTCGATAAACTCATTGATACGATAAAAACGGGTGAGTTTGCTCAGCGTGGTATTTAATTGTTCAGCATTAGTGAAATTTTCGGGATGTTGCCCGATGGTTTTTTGCATCCTGCCTATCGTATGTAAACCAATAGCTAGTCCTAATTCACGAAATGCCAACCGATATTCTGCGGGCAGATTCAGCTGGTTATTGTTGACGAAGGCCTGCAGGCTAATCTCGACATCATGTAATAATGATTCCAGCCTGATCGTTTCATGCAGCTGATGAGTGTCGATTAATTGAACTAGCCTGTAAGCATCTGATAGTAAGCTGCCGATGCCCAGAGGATCTTCTGTCGCCCAGTTCTCCCCGGAGCACATCGCCTGCATATCCACAATCTCTGTTTTCAGGCCAGGCTCTCCAGGTGTTTCAGGGAAACTTTTTGCGGTAGCTTCAAGTTGCAGGTAAGTAATTAAACCATCCAGCGGATCATGTTGTCCCATCGAAGGAATTTGCGCACGGGAAAGATCAGTGCTCATTTTCCAGTACATACGTTTGAGTCCACCTTTTACCGGTGTATAGGTAAAAGCGGCATGTGCCGCATGGGCTAGCTCGTATGCCCATTGGTTATAAATGCTTTTACCAGTAACCTGGCTGACACGATTGAGGGCATGCATCCATTTCGTCAGGTAATGGAAATATTGACCGTCACGATCCCATTCCAGCTGGTCATCATATGCCTCATCGGTCTGGCGTTCATTCAGCTGCTTACCAATCCTTAAGCCTGCTATCGTAGGATGAAGGCGTGCCTGTTCTTCGTCCAGCCCACTGAGCCAGCCACTATGTTTACTGTCCTTGTGATGCTTGCCTAATGTGAGGTGAACCTGGTCGATCAGCTTCAAGGCCAGTTGCAGATCTTCCTCAGCACCTGTCTGACGATACAGTTCCAGGTAGTTACATACGGCAAATGCATCCGTCCACAGATAGCGGCGCTGATCATGAGAGGC
>WTCC01000058.1 GCA_013138755.1 Gammaproteobacteria bacterium | reverse complement strand
GTGCCGAGAAATGTGTTTTTATCTACAACGCTAATTTCAATCAGATCAATAAGAATTCATTTGAAGATTGCCAGATAGGAATTCATTTCACCGCAGGCTCTGAAAAAAATGAAATCTATGACAATGCCTTTATCAATAATCGCAGCCAGGTAAAATACGTCGGCACACGTTACATTGAATGGTCGAAAGACGGCCGTGGTAACTTCTGGAGCGATAATGTCGCATTTGATATCGATGACAATGGCATTGCCGACCAGACATATAAACCTAACGATCTAGTTGATCAGCTTGTCTGGCGACATCCCCTGGCAAAACTACTGCTGAACAGTCCTTCGGTGAAAGTACTAAAATGGGCACAGTCAGAATTTCCCGGGATTCATCCTGGTGGGGTCACTGATAGTTCGCCATTGATGGCACCATCGCAGTCCCCTTTAACCACAGATACATTAGTGTCTGCTTTAATACGATGATTACGCGTTCATATGTGGGAAATCGCGGAACAAGATTCCGCTCCTACAAGTGCACGCCTACCCGTAGGAGCGGAATATTGTTCCGCGATGCAGGCGTCACTGTATTAAACGCACAACTAAATTAAACGATCAACAATGAACACCCAAAACAACAATGTGATTTCTCTAGATGCTGTCAGCAAACGCTATGGCACAGAGACCGTGGTGTCTGATGTCAGTTTCAATATACAGTCCGGTGAATGCATCGTACTGGTAGGCCACAATGGTGCAGGCAAAACCACACTGATGAAAATGATGCTGGGACTCACCCGCCCCACTTCTGGCAACGTGGAAGTTCTCGGTGCCAACCCGGCGAACAACAGTAAGATAGCACAACATAAAACACTAGGTTACCTGCCTGAGAGCGTTGCCTTTTATGATGCGATGACAGGCTCAGAAGTACTGGCATTTTACGCTCGGCTTAAAGACGTCTCAAAAACTGCCTGTGAAAATCTGCTAGAGGTCGTCGGGCTTGAACATGCCGCAAAACGACGCATCGGTACCTATTCAAAAGGCATGCGACAAAGACTGGGGCTTGCACAGGCGATGCTCGGTAGTCCGCAGTTGTTGTTCCTCGATGAACCGACTACCGGCCTGGATCCTTCCCTGCGTCATCAGTTTTACGAATTGATCGATGCTCTACACAAGGAAGGCGCAACGTCGGTCATCTCCTCACATGCACTCAATGAAGTCGAAGCCAGAGCCAGTCGTTTTATTATCATGAAATCAGGTGCTTTGATCGCCAGTGGCACACTCGAGGAGCTCTACCAGCAAGCATCATTACCTGTGAGATTAAAAGTTTCTGTAACACCGGGAGAAGCACCAGGTGTTGCCGAACGATTAGGCAGCGAAGTAACGATCAGTAAGGTTAACAACCAGTCATTGAGCCTGTCATGCTTCGATGATGACAAGATGCCACTGATCCGTCGCATCACTGATCTCGGTGATGTAGTGAATGACCTGCAGATTATGCCACCAAAACTGGATGAAGTTTATAACCATTTTATGAATGGCGGCCAGTCATGAAGATATTGTGGATACTGGCAATGAAAGAACTACGTGATGGATTACGTAATCGATGGATTGCTGCTGCTATCATAGTATTAGGCACACTTGCATTAGCATTATCTCTGCTAGGTTCAGCACCGACCGGATCGATAAAAGCAAGCCCCATGGATATCAGTGTCATCAGCCTTGCCAGCCTAAGCGTCTACCTGATCCCGCTAATCGCACTCATGCTCTCTTTCGACACGCTGGTCGGTGAATTTGAACGCGGCACGATGATGTTGCTGCTGACCTATCCAGTCACGCGCTGGCAAGTCATCATCGGCAAGTTTCTAGGTCATTTAATGATTTTATTTATCGCTATTTTTGCCGGTTACGGTGGTGCCATGCTGATCATGACGCTGGTAACTGGCGCCAGCATGGAAGGTTGGCAGGCTTATGTTTCGATGATGTTCAGCTCGTTGATACTGGGCGCAATCTTCATCGCATTGGGGTATCTGGTTAGTGTATTCGTCAGAGAAAGAGCAACCGCTGCAGGCGCTGCTATCGGTCTATGGCTGGTCTTTGTCGTGTTATACGATCTATTACTATTTGGCGCGCTGTTGATCGATGAAGGTCAGTTGATCGGCCAACAACTATTTTCTATGTTGATGCTAGCTAGTCCAACAGACACTTATCGTATTCTCAACTTGAGTATGTTCGATGGTGTCAGCCAGGCCGCTGGCATTGCCGGCGTCGCCAGTGAGGCTGGCATGAGCAGCACACTCTTAGTCAGCGTAATGCTGTTATGGATAGCAGCACCATTAGCAGCAACCTTGCTTATCTTTCAACGCAGAGAATTATAGTTTCATGTATAAATTAAGCACTTTACTATTTGTTGCTTTACCCATTTTTACTTGTCTTTCGGCCTGCGAAAAAGAACAGGTAACCGAACAGCCAACAGCTCAGACATTAACTCGTGAAGCTAACGGTTATTATTGCCTGATGACTGTAGTCAATCATAACGGCCCCAAAGGTCAGATTATCCTCACCGACAAAGAACAGGCACTGTGGTTCACCTCGGTACGCGATACCATTGCTTTCACACTGTCGCCTGAGGAGCCGAAAAATATTGCAGCCATCTATGTTAACGATATGAGTGATGCTGACTGGAACAACCCTGGCGCTGACAACTGGATCGATGCACGCGACGCCTGGTATGTACTCGGCAGCAAGCGTTCTGGCGGCATGGGAGCACTAGAAACTGTACCCTTCTCAACACGATCAAACGCAGAATTATTTGCCAAGAAACAGGGCGGTGAAGTTTACGCTTTTGCTTCGATCCCACACGAATACATACTCACGTCATCAAAATAATCCACGTGTAGATTGACACACAATTTAAACCATATTTTCCCTTCTGGAAAACTCTTTCGCCCTACTCATCTAATCATTGATTTATATCATTATGACACTCGCTTGTTAGGTGTAAAAAACCTAAATAAATTATTAAAAAGTACATCAAAGGAGAAAATGATGATCACTTACGAAAAACTTAATGAACAAAATCATCGCATTACAGAACTATCTAATATCCTTAGTTATCTTCTCAAGGATCGCTCTATGTGTGATACAGACTCCTGTTGTGACCTATTCTATAACTATGTCGATTTAGTAAAGGAACATGTCGAAATGGTTGATACGAACATGTATACCGAGCTACTAACAAGCCCAGATGAAAAAATTAACAATGTAGCCAAGAATTTCATGTCAGGATCAGTAGAAATAAAGAAAATACTGAAAGGATTTTCAAAAAAATGGTGCGCAACAAAAAATAAAAATGCGTTAAAAATTAAAAGTCACGAGAAATTTCTAAAAGAAACTAATGAACTGTTCGATCTTGTCTTGCAACGAATCCAAGATGAAACCGAACACTTGTATCCGTTAGTACGCAGCCTGACATAGTTATTAATATAAAAATTAACAGCATATTAAAAATATAGATCCAACTACAATATTGTTATGAAAATTACAGCGCCATTTTTATTATTAATTTTTATGTTACTGCAACAGACAGTACTAGCAGATAACGAAGAATCTCAAGGTAAACACTTATACAAAACCTTTTGCTCAAGCTGTCACGGCCTCGGCGGCGGCATGGATATGGGGCAACGAGTCGCTCCACCCATTGCGGCCGTCAGATTTCACTATATAGGTGTTTACCCAGATAAAACCTCCTTCGTAACAGCAATAACAAACTGGGTAGAAAAACAGGATGAAAATAAAAGTTTAATGCGAGGTGCTATTCGGCGATTTAATATCATGCCGCCGATTTCTGTCAGCAAACAAGATACACAAAAAATTGCCAGTTATATCTATGCGGGAGATATAGAAAAACCGCCTGGTTTTGATGAGCATGTTAAAGAAATGCATGGTAGTCACTAAGTAAACAGTAATATGAAAACCATCAACATATTCATTACTGTATTTCTGCTACTGGCAACAAGTGCTGTATTTGCCACTGATACTGAACTCTTAATCCGTCGCGCCAACCGTACATTTTCGCCATTACCTGGAGATATGCCAAATTCAGAAAACGACACACCCGAACGCATTGCACTTGGTAAAAAACTCTATTTTGAGAAACGCCTGTCTATCAATAACAGTCAATCCTGTGCATCATGCCATCGCCTGAAAGATGGTTTTGCTGGTGTCGATAATTTACCGACCTCACCCGGTGCGAGAAAAGAACTCGGCACCCGTAACAGCCCCACTGTATTAAATGCAGGCTGGCAGGACAGTCAATTCT
>WTCC01000232.1 GCA_013138755.1 Gammaproteobacteria bacterium | reverse complement strand
TGGCGCTTGATGAGTTAATGACACAGTATCTATGATTAAAGGATTAGATAAATTTCGTGAGCATTTTGCTGATTTTGGCGATCATTATGTATTGATTGGTGGTACTGCATCAGATATGGTGATGGATGAAGCCGGAGCAGCATTCCGAGCAACTAAAGATTTAGATATTGTGCTTTGTGTGGAATCGCTTGATGCAAGCTTTGCTGAAGCATTCTGGGCATTCGTAAGCGCGGCAGGATACCAAAACCAACAGCGCAGTACTGGCAAGAAGATTTTTTATCGTTTTAATGAGCCGAAAGATAAAAGCTATCCCTTTATGCTTGAACTGTTCTCACGTACACCCGATTTGTTGGTGTTAGGCGATGATAGTCAATTAACTCCCATTCCAATTGATGAAGATGCCTCAAGTCTATCTGCAATATTATTGGATGAAGACTATTACAAATTTCTCCATGAGCACAAGGTAGAAATAGATGGTGTACAGGTTGTTACAGAAGTATGCTTGATCCCATTAAAGGCTAAAGCCTGGTTGGATTTAAATAGGCGGAGGGAAGATGGTGAACAAGTGGATTCTCGGGATATTAAAAAACACAAGAATGACATATTTCGTTTGTTTCAGATTATCTCTCCAGAATCACGGGTAAATCTACCAGGCAATATTTCGAACGATATGTTGCAATATCTTAGTGCGATTTCAGAAGAACCAAACCTGGATTTAAAATTGTTTGGCCTTAAAGGTCTTGGCGTTCTTGATGTGGTCAACACGCTTAGACAAATTTATGAACTTCCTGAACAAGATAGTACAGTGAGTTGATGATAATGAGTGCAGTAAAACTGTACAACATGCACTTATTATTTCACCTGTTTCTCCATACAGATATCAAGCAGTCATCGATTTAGTGTAAGCGCCAATAAATCCACCTACTAGTCATCACCCCAGACACAGTGAATAATATATCTCCAAACCAAACAGGAGATAAAGCATGAGTGCAACAAAGCAAACAGAATCATTATCCACCCACTGGGCAAGTCACCTTCAAAGCTGGCAAAAAACACAACAGAGCCAGAGCGCTTATTGTCGAGATCATGAGCTGAACTACCACCGGTTTACCTACTGGCGGCGCAAGCTCATAAAACAGGCAAGCCCTGCTCGACATCCCGTCAAACGATCGGATTTTATTGCCGTTGAACCGTGTTCCTCAGAGGCTGCGCAAAGCTTAACAGCCACGTTGCCCAATGGTGTTTTACTACAGGGTATTAGCGCCAGTAATCTCACCGTTGTTAGGCAGTTGCTGGGGCTACTGCCATGAGTCGGACACTCAGACCGACGACGAATATGCCCCGCATCTTTCTGTACCGGGAACCGGTTGATTTCCGTATGGGTTTTCGCGGCCTGGGTGCACTGGTTGAACAGGAGCTAGCGCATAATCCTTTTGATGGTGGACTGTACGCTTTTACCAATCGACAGCGTAATAAAATAAAATGCCTGTACTGGGAGGACAATGGTTTTGTCCTGTATTACAAAAGCCTGGCTGAGGAAAAGTTCCAGTGGCCAACACACTGTGATGAGCTTTTATCACTGACCGGACAACAAATAAACTGGCTGCTCGATGGTTACAATATTGAGCAGATGCAAGGCCATAAAAAGTTGCATTATGAAGCATTATGCTAAGGCAGTTTGCCGTGTTTTTTGGTATAATAACGCCCATGGAAACAGGGGTACAACAAGCACAGAAACAATCCGTTACGATGGGTTTTTCGGTAGAAAAACTCATCGAAGAACTGACGGTAAAAGATCGATTAATTGAAGACCGTGATGATCTAATCGAACAAAAAAGTCACGTCATCGGCGAACAGCAAAAGCGTATTACTCAGCTGGAAGAATACCTGCGACTGGAAAGAAGTCGTCACTATGGCCCCAGTAGTGAAAAGCACCCTGGACAGGGAGAGCTGTTTAATGAAGCCGAACAGATAGCGGATGAAGCGGAGCGACCTCAGGTAGCAGAAAAGCCGGTTAAAAAAAGCAAAGCGGGGCGCAAAGGTTTATCCGATAAACTGCCTCGCGAACAGGTTTATCTGAACCTGACCGAAGCAGAAAAAGAAGGTGCCACAAACACCTTCTATAGCAAAATTAAAGAAGAGCTGGATATCATTCCTGCCAGGGTACGGGTACTGGAATATATGCAGGAAAAAGCTGTTTTTGTACAAGACGGTAAACAAACCATCATCGCCGCCGCACAACCTGCACACCCGCTGGGCAAATCCATCGCCAGTGTCGGCCTGCTGGCTTATATCATCGTTGCCAAATACTGTGATGCCTTACCGTTATATCGACTGGAAAAAATATTACAGCGTTACGGAGGCAGCATCACCCGAACCAGCATGGCCAACTGGATCATCCGCCTCGTTGATACTTTTATGCCGTTAATCAATCTGATGAAAGAGCATCAGCTGGAAAGTGACTATTTGCAAGCCGATGAGACACGAATACAGGTATTAAAAGAACCGGGAAGAGCGGCGACTTCAGACAAATGGATGTGGCTCATACGAGGTGGTCCACCCGATCAACCGGTTGTCGTTTTTGAATATGATGCTTCACGGTGTGCTGAGGTACCCTCGCGCCTGCTCGAGGGGTTTAGTGGCACCCTGCAAACCGATGGTTATGCCGGTTACAATAAAGTCTGTCGAGAAAACAATATAATCCGTATTGGTTGTTGGGATCATGCGCGCCGAAAGTTTGTGGATGCCATCAAGGGCATGT
>WTCC01000343.1 GCA_013138755.1 Gammaproteobacteria bacterium | reverse complement strand
GTAGCGACTGAGTTGTTCTTTATGTATGCAACAATGTTGATTGCGGTGCCAACAGGCGTAAAAGTATTTAACTGGGTAAGCACGATGTGGAAAGGTTCTCTGACCTTTGAAACACCGATGTTGTTTGCGATTGCATTCATCTTCTTATTCACAATCGGTGGTTTCACTGGTCTGATGTTGAGTATTGTTCCTGCTGATTTCCAATACCACGATACATACTTCGTCGTAGCGCATTTCCACTACGTACTAGTAACAGGTGCACTATATGGTATCTTTGCTGCGATCTACTTCTGGATTCCTAAGTGGACCGGTAATATGTATGACGAAAGTTTGGGTAAATTACATTTCTGGATTTCAACAATCTCAGTAAACGTATTGTTCTTCCCGATGCACTTTGTAGGTCTTGCTGGAATGCCACGTCGTATCCCTGACTACAACATGCAGTTTGCTGAATTCAACCAAATCGCGTCAATTGGTGCATTTGTATTCGGCTTCGCACAGTTAATCTTGTTGTACAACGTCATCAAGACTATCCGTGGTAAAGCAACAGAAAAAGCAACTGACCAGGTTTGGGAAGGCGCTGAAGGTTTAGAGTGGACATTGCCATCCCCTGCTCCATTCCATAGCTTCACTACTCCACCTACTGTTAAGTAGTTGTAGTAAAAGGCGGCCCAGACAAGTAAGCATGTCAAATTTAGATCAGAGTAATAAAAAGGTTATACAGAATTTATTATTTGTGGTTCTTGGCATGTTTTGTTTTGGGTTTGCGCTAGTTCCGTTGTACGATGTGTTTTGCGAGTACACTGGACTAAACGGTAAAACGGGTGTTCAATATGTATCTGACGAACAGATGCAAGTTGATACCACAAGAAAAATAAAAGTTGAGTTTTTGGCCAATACTAATGACGGTATGCCATGGGAATTTAAGCCTTTAACCTATAAAGTCTATGTGCACCCTGGCGAAGCAACACGTATTGAGTACTTAGCCAGGAACGTGACGAATAGAGATATAGTCGGAAATGCAGTACCGAGTGTTTCACCAGGTACAGCAGCAGCTTATTTTATGAAAACAGAATGTTTCTGTTTCACAGAGCAACTGTTAAAAGCCGGCGAAGAGAAAATAATGCCAGTGGTATTTATTATTGATCCTGCTATTGATGAGGATGTTCATGAGATATCACTGTCGTATACATTTTTTATAAAACCAGGATCAGAGGACGCGAACGTTAGTTCAGAATCAAAAGCGACAGTAGCTACAGCTACAGCTAAAATTTCTGATGTACTGAGCACACCTCTGGCGCAACATTAAAAAAACTAGGAAATAGAACTATGTCATCAAGCACAAACCATGATGTATATTTCATACCAGAACCGAGCAAGTGGCCTATCGTTGGTACGATTGCGTTAACTACAACAGTTATTGGTGCGGTTACTTCACTTCATGCAGGTGAAATCAACCTGATATTACCTGTCGGTTTCTTAATGATCGCTTATCTATTCTTTGGATGGTTTGGCGCAGTTATTAAAGAATCAATGGCTGATGTTTATAATCCGCAAGTTGATAGGTCTTTCCGTATTGGCATGCTATGGTTCATCTTCTCAGAAGTTATGTTCTTCGCAGCCTTCTTTGGCGCTCTCTGGTACTCACGTATCATCGCGATGGAATGGTTAGGTGGTGCAGGTAATAATGCGGCAACGCATGAATTGCTATGGCCTGCTTTCGAAGCTGTATGGCCAGTCATGACTAATCCTGACAATGCCAAGTTTATTGGTCCAAGTGAAGTAATTCCTGCATCTGGCCTACCAGCATGGAATACAGCAATACTATTATTGTCTTCTGTTACTGTAACGATCGCACATCACGCTTTACGTGCTGGACATAGAAAACCATTAATTATGTGGTTAGCAGCAACTGTAGCATTAGGTTGTATCTTCCTTGTGCTTCAAGCTGAAGAGTATATACATGCATATAGTGACTTGGGCCTAACCTTAGAATCGGGTATCTATGGTAGTACTTTCTTCTTATTAACCGGTTTTCACGGTTTCCATGTAACGATGGGTACAACCATGTTATTTGTTATGTTGATCCGTTCCATAAAAGGTCACTTTACTGCAGAGAAGCATTTTGCTTTTGAAGCAGTTGCCTGGTACTGGCATTTTGTGGATGTGGTTTGGTTGGGGCTGTTTATATTTGTGTATTGGCTATAAAAGCCTGGTTATACGTTAATATAAATTAGAACAAAAAATCGCGGAACTTGTTCCGCGATTTTTTGTTTATACGAGTTAATTAAGTAAGCCGTGTGGTGTGATTAGTCCTGTTGCCTGCCCTATTAAAAGTAGTATAAATATAGTGACCGACAGGCCGATCCGCCAAGATAATGATTTAAGCATTTTGTCAGATTTGTCTCCTTTGGCCATAGCAGCAAGTGCAGAGCCCAGGCTGATAAGAACAATAAGTAATAAACTTAGAATGACGATTTTGAATACCATGAATTTTCCTGATCTGTCTTTTATTGGTTATAAATTTTATATGTATAAGCGAGTATAAACCAGTGAATATTATTGGTGTAGTTAGAGAATATCGTTTATTTTCATTGCGTATCGCATCGTATAGCTTCAGCCCAGGTATAGTCAGTACGCTGGTGACAGTTGTTTTGTTATACACCATGATGTCACTTGGGTTTTGGCAGCTCGATCGAGCTGAATTTAAAGGTGACTTACAAGATAAAATTGAACAGCGTAAAAATTTACCGCCCATAGGCATAGGTGATCTAGGCTCATCAGCTGATGAGCGCCGCTATCTTCCGGTCATGTTTGATGGTGAATTTGACACGCAACATAGCTTTTTACTGGATAATAAAATAGTTAAAGGTCGTGTTGGTTACCATGTTTACACGCCAATAAAAGTGAGTGATACAGAAGCCATTCTGGTAGCACGTGGATTTGTTGGTATGGGGAAAACACGAGAGCAATTACCTGATATCAAAACGCCGTCAGGTGCGATCGCACTACATGGATTATTAGATCTGCCACCGTCTGCAGCGTTGATACTTGCAGATAATGTAAACCGAGCTGATAGTTGGCCAGTTGTTTTGCAGTATGTTGATCTGACGGAATTAAGCGAAATGTTAGGTTACAAACTGTATGATATGGTGATCTGGCTAAATGAAGACGAAGCAGGAGCTTTTGAGTATGATCTGCCTGTTCTGAATTTGAATGCAGCTAAAAATAACGGTTATGCATTTCAATGGTTTGCGATGACACTGGCGTTATTTGTCATTTATATTGTTGTGAATACGAAAAAAAGTAAAAGTGAGTATATGATGAGTGAGAATGATGAGTGAGATTGAAACTAGGCCGGCTAATAATTCAATAGCTGGTAAAAAAAGAAATCCTTACACTGTTTGGTTTGTGGTATTAGCATTTATTGCACCTGTTGTATTAGCGTACATCATGTTCTTTTTTGTTGAAGTCAAATCATTCATCAATCATGGTGAGATACTGAACCCTATCGTTCATATTACTAGTTTTAAACTGACTGATGAGAACGATAAGGTTATCGAAGCAGACGAGCTGACATATAAATGGCGATTAATCTCTTTCGTGAATAAAGATTGTGATGCCGCATGTGAGCAACGTTTATTCGATACACGCCAGATTCATACCTCTCTGGGAAAAGATCAGCACCGGCTCAGTAGAATGTTTGTTCATCTTGAACCAGCAGGCGAAGCGTTAACAAAATTGATTTCTGAAAAGCATGATAATGTCATTCATGTTAATGGTGATTTAAAAGTTATAACAGATGCTTTAGGTATCAATATTCGCGACGACATAGCAATAAGTAACAACGAAACTTACATCATGGACCCTATGGGAAATGTCATGATGCGATTTACGCAAGATCAGCCAAATAAAGAATTTTTGTATGATCTAAAGAAATTGTTAAAGGCGTCTCAAATTGGATAAATTGCGTCCACAGAAAAAAAGCTTGAGCTACAAGTTAAGTTTACTCGCTGTTGTACTAGCTTTTATTGTCGTTTTGCTTGGTGCTTATACAAGGTTGGTCGATGCCGGTCTGGGTTGTCCTGATTGGCCCGGCTGTTATGGTTTTCTAACGGTTCCTGAAGAATTACATGAACTTCAGACCGCTACAGAAGCGTTTCCTGATTCGCCAGTAGAAGCTGATAAAGCCTGGCCTGAAATGATTCACCGTTATTTTGCTGGTAGCTTAGGTCTGTTGGTTGCTGCCCTTGCAGTATTAGGTTTTGTCCATCGCAGTAAAAAAGAACAGCCTTTAGCTCTTTCATTTGCTTTGCTTGGTATTATTATTTTTCAGGCTGCTCTAGGGATGTGGACTGTAACGATGGGATTGTTACCTATTATCGTTATGGGGCATCTGCTGGGCGGATTCATCACTCTAACTTTGTTGTTGATCCTATTTTTAAATATTAGACACGGCAACCCGGTAGCATGGGCTAGCCCTGTAAGAACCGCAGCGTTACTGGGTATGATAATTGTCTTTCTTCAGATAGTGCTAGGTGGTTGGACCAGTGCTAACTATGCGGCAATTATCTGTGAAGACTTTCCGACATGTCAGGGAAGTATGATTCCACCACTCGATTTTTCCGGTGCGTTCACTGTTAGCACCGAAGGTGTGCAGAGTTATCTCGGTGGACACCTCGATAACATCTCACGCGTTACGATTCAGTGGATGCATCGATTGGGCGCGTTGATTACTACATTATATTTAAGTTTTTTGATTATTAAGTTATTTTCTTCAGGCTGGACAAAGTTTGCACTTTGGATTTCAACTCTGTTGATCGCTCAAGTTACTCTAGGTATATCAAACGTTATATTTTCTCTGCCATTGATGGTAGCCGTTGCACATAATGGTGTCGCCGTCTTGTTATTAATGAGCTTGGCAACATTGGTGCATTATTCAGGCTTGAAAAAATTACGTTAATTCGATTCCGATAAAATTTATAAAAACAATATTATGAGCACAGATAGCGAAACAATCGATAAAAGTAAAAATACGACATGGCGTGATTATTTCGACCTGTGTAAACCAAAAGTTGTAGCTCTTTTATTGTTGACCTCAGTTGTTGGCGTTGTCTTAGCAAGCCCACCTGGTGAGATATCTTTGTTTATTTTAATCATGTCGACTGTCGGTATTGGTTTAGGTAGTGCTGCTGGTGCGGCGATCAATCAGATCGTCGAGAGAGAAAGTGATGCGCGCATGGCCAGGACAAAAAATCGTCCATTACCTAAAGGTCGCGTAAGTCAACAGAACGCTTTTATATTTGCGGTAATGATGGCAGCTGCATCAGTGTTTGTATTAACGGCATGGATTAACGTGTTAACAGCAGTATTAACCTTTGCCAGTATGATTGGTTATGCAGTGATCTATACCATGTACCTGAAGAAAGCGACGCCACAGAATATTGTTATTGGCGGTCTTGCTGGCGCTACCCCGCCTCTGCTGGGCTGGACTTCTGTAACCGGTGCGATGGACCCTCATGGGATATTACTGGTTTTAATTATTTATACCTGGACGCCGCCACATTTCTGGGCATTGGCTATTCACCGTCGGGATGATTACGCGAAGGTAAATCTACCGATGTTGCCTGTTACCCATGGAATCGAGTTCACCAAGTATTCCATTCTCGGCTATACGGTTTTAATGTTCATGGTTACGTTGCTACCTTACCTGGCATACATGCGTGGTGAATTTTATCTGGTATCTGCTGTACTACTTGGTTTATATTTTTTCTATAAAGTATTTTTGTTGATGTTTAGTACACGTAAAAACGCAGCAATCTCTACTTTCGTCTATTCGATCAATTATTTGATGTTGTTGTTTATTGCAATGGTCATCGACCATTACTTCGCTGGTGAGATCAGTCAATATCTCTGTAACAGTTTTCAATTCAAGTGCTCTTAATTGCGCTATGAGAAATAATAAGTCGAAGTTAATCCTTATTGTCGCTGCAGTAGTCGCCATGTCAGCCGGTTTTTGGCTTTCATCTATGCAGGGTAGAAATAGCGAAACTGCTGAGGGCGCTAACCTAAAGGCGCATGATGAGGCGTTGGCGGAGGCCAGGAAGAAGTTTTCACCGATTCAGGGAGCAATACTCTCTCCTGCTAGAAAAATTGCTGTTCCTGCACTACTGCAGGATGATGGCAGTGATTTTACACTGGAAGATTTAACCGGGCACTGGAGTCTACTTTTCTTCGGATATACACATTGTCCTGATGTCTGTCCTGTGACTATGGGTGTGCTAGCGCAGACAAAAAAAATAGCGCTTGCTGATAATCAGGTTTTCCCAGAAGTATTTTTTATCTCTGTTGACCCTGATCGAGATAAGGTCGAAATGCTTGGCGAGTATGTGCAGTACTTTGATAAAGATTTTATCGGCGTGACTGGTGACGATAACTTGATAAAGGCGTTGACGTTACAGATGAGCGTGGTTTATATGAAGATGGCAGCTGACGATTCATCGAGTGAAAGCGATTACCTTGTCGACCATAGTTCGGCGTTATTGCTACTTAACCCTGATGGTAAGTTAGTGGCCTTTATGAA
>WTCC01000211.1 GCA_013138755.1 Gammaproteobacteria bacterium | reverse complement strand
GCTGCAACACGTGTGG
The DNA here is from genome assembly GCA_013138755.1 of Gammaproteobacteria bacterium. Taxonomy (GTDB): domain Bacteria; phylum Pseudomonadota; class Gammaproteobacteria; order SZUA-229; family SZUA-229. Next base: position 2,627 of record WTCC01000211.1, on the reverse strand, counting down.
TTGAGATACCGCCCAATACCTGGCATTCATACATCAGTAAAAAGTCTGGCACACTGGCGCTGGAAATAAAACAAGGTGCATATTTACCATCGCCCGAAGAAGACTTTTTATCAATGTCGCCTGCTGAAAACACAAAAGAAGCCGCTGCTTATTTGCAGTGGATGAAAAGTGAATAGTTTTATCTGGTTATAGCAGCTTCATGTTTAATTCACTGCTGTCTCGTTAATATTATTAGATATTATTCTCAGGAACTTATTAGTATCTAATTTATTTAACGGAATCTGGTTTTGCTCTTCTGTTACAACAGCTTTTTATACAGCAATTCTGCTTCTTGCTGTAGGCTGGGTTCAAGCTCAATAAGCCGTTCTGGTAGATCCATCTGGCAGTGTTTTATTGTTAACACAATCACTAAATTTTTACACGAGTGCAAATGAGGTAATGATTGCGAACAGGGTGAAACTGAAAGAACTTAGAGATGTCATTTTTTGATACGAGCAATTTAGACTGCTCCTGAATCAGAAGTAATGCAGCCTCGATATCGTCTAGATATTGTCCTGCTGTTTTTTGCCCAAATTTCTTAATAGAGTATTCATTGATCTCATTAAGATCAAGCATCGCTCGATGAGTAAGCTCAATCTTAATCATTGTTTATAGCGGATTTTTTCTGGAACGCTTTCATATCTTTTTTTAAGTCACCTGAAAATTCATAGACATTACCTGAAATTGCATCGCGATAACCACTAATAATCGCTTGTCGTAATTCAGTTGCCTCGAGTTTCTCTTTTTTCTGGCGAATTAAACATCTTAAGAACTCACTTGGTGTCGCATATAGAGAGCCGTCCCCGGTATTGCGATCAATAAACTCTCTGAGTTCATCTGTCAAAAATAGGTTAATGCTACTGGATATTTTCATTTTCCTAATCAATAGTTAATATTTATTTAGTGTAGATAAAATGACGTTATATATCAATATTCGACATGGATGCTTTGGTGGTGAGTGAGGTAGTGTGAGAACTCACGACTGTCAGTATGATGTATGTAGGAACGTATTTACTTAAGAAGATATTTAATCTTTATGCCTTTTCTTCCTGGAACACCACATATCAGACGTTGGCAAAATTTCTCGAAAACCAGAAAAACATAATAAAGCCGACATTGGAAGAATAGTCTCAGGCACAGAAGGTGGGTGTGGTGGTAAAATCAAGACCGAAATAGATATCGTGAACACGGTAGAAAAAATCCATCAAATACCTCTGGATACACAAATGAATGAGAAATATATAGCCATGCAAGACAAGTTGCTCGACATGACATCGAACCCTTATTTGCTCACCGTCGTGGTGCTGGTGGCCAGTTACCTGGCTTATTTAATTGCCAGCCGAATTATTCTTGTATCACTTAATAAATTGTTTAAACATACGGCAACGCATCTGGATGATGTTTTTGTTAAGCAGGGCGTGTTTAAGCGACTGGCTTTTATTGTACCATTATTGGTGGTTTACCTGTCGGCAGAACTGTTTCCTGAATACAGTCATTACATCAGGCAACTGCTGTCTGCCTTACTGGTTATTATTTTTATTTTGGTCATGAACGCTGTTTTAGATGCTGCCAGTATTATTTATAAACAAAGTAAGTTTGCCCAGATATTAAATATTAAAAGTTATCTACAGATAACCAAACTCATTTTAAATATTCTGGGTGGCATACTTGTTATTGCTATTGTGATTGATAAATCACCAGTCTATTTGCTCAGTGGTCTTGGTGCTTTAACCGCTGTTTTGTTGTTGATTTTTAAGGATACGATTTTATCATTTGTTGCCAGTATTCAGATACATTCAAATAATTTGTTCAAAATTGGCGATTGGTTGGAAGCACCTCAATTCGGTGCGGATGGTGATGTTATTGATATTGCATTACACACCGTAAAAATTCAGAACTGGGATAAAACTATTTCGATTATTCCTTCACACAAACTCATTGATTCCTCGTTTAAAAACTGGCGAGGCATGTCAGAAAGTGGTGGTCGCCGCATCAAACGTGCCATTTATATCGACCAAACCAGCATTCGTTTTTGTGATGAGAAGATTCTCGAAAAATTTAGAAGTTTTGAAATATTGGCTCCCTATCTGGACTCAAAACTATCGGAAATTGAGGTTTCAAATAGTGATAATAATATCAACATGCAGACTCTGGTGAATGGTCGCCGGTTGACCAATATAGGCTCGTTTCGTGCTTATATAGAAGCCTATTTAAGAAATCACGCCATGATTCACCAAAAACTTACCTTTCTGGTAAGGCAACTTGCACCCAGCGAAAAAGGTTTAGCAATAGAAATCTATGTGTTCACCAATATTACCGAATGGATTGCTTATGAAGCCATCCAGGCAGATATATTTGATCATCTGCTCGCCGTACTGACTGAATTTGAGTTGCAGGTTTTTCAGAATCCTACGGGGAAAAACTTTGAGCAGTTAGGTAGTCATTAACCTACTCACCTGCTTCATAGTTATAGAATTTGTTATAGAGAAATCAGATATACCATGGTGATTATCAATTTATTGATGAAATGCAAAGTAAAATATTACCTGATAATAATTTAAGTGAAATTCCATCGGCGAGTATTACAA
>WTCC01000113.1 GCA_013138755.1 Gammaproteobacteria bacterium | reverse complement strand
AAATTGATTTCGATTTTGAGATTCCCAGTTGCTGAGAGTCAGCGGTGGCAACAAATGTCTCCCGATCGAACCTGACCCGAACCCGAACGATTCCCGAACGTTTTTATATGATGAGTAATTCAATTTTGACCGCATGGGTTGCATCGATGGGTGGAAATGGCAACTCGTGATCGTCATTCAATAATATTGGAACTCCTTAGCTAAAACAGAGTTGACCAAGTCTATTTAAGAAGTCCCTTATTAGGAAAATGGTTAAATTTGTGTTCTACTGCGAAAAATTATAAATATAACTGTATAAATAGGAGATAAAATTGATTAGGACTGCTGCAATACTTGTTCTCTTCTCTGTACTCATAAGCGGGTGCTCCACTTCGACGATAGAGGCTGTTCATAAGCCTGATGCACAACCACAAATTAGTAAGACCATAGTTGCTGAAGATGTTAAAAGTTTAAAGCGTAAAGTAGTAATTGCACGATTCAGTAACGAAACAAAGCATGGTAATTCTTTTCTTCTAGATGAAAGCAATGACCGAATTGGTAAGCAAGCAAGTGATATTTTGGCTGCGCGTTTGACTGAATCGGGTAAGTTTTTGATGTTAGAACGACAAGACTTGGACAAAATTAAAGCCGAACAGGATTTAGCGAATATCACACCGAAAACGGTTGGTGCGGACTATCTTATTATCGGTTCAGTTTCTGAGTTTGGACGTACGACTACTAGTGAAGTCGGTGTGTTTAGCCGTAATAAGAAACAAAGAGCTAATGCAACAGTGAATGTTCGTTTAGTAGATGTAACAACTGGCCAAATTGTTTTCTCGCAAGAAGGAAGTGGTGAGGCCTTGTCAGAGGCAAACCGTGTTTTTGGTGTTGGCGAATCGGCTGGTTATGACTCCAAACTGGATGATGAAGCATTATCCGCAGCTATTTCTAAATTAGTCAGTAACTTGATAGAGAACCTATTAGATAAACCTTGGGTTGCATACATACTTGATGTGCAGCAAGGGCAGGTTATTGTGTCCGGTGGTAAATCGCAAGGGTTAGAAATAGGTGACGAGTTTAAAGTAATGAAGCGCGGTCGGGTGGTAAAAAACCCACAAACAGGTCTCGAGATTGAGCTACCAAGAGAAGAAGTTGCCAAGCTCAAAGTAACGTCCTTTACTGGTAATGGCAACAACGAGGTGTCTATTTGCCGTCTAACCTCGGGTAGTGTTAAAGGTGTTAAAAATGATCAACTGATTGTTCAGGAATTATGAGGTCGTATTTATGAAGAAACTTTTAATAATTATTATGGCGTTATTTATGCTAACGAGCTGCGGGACTTATCGCCAGTCTGTGCTGGTGGATGACAAGGCTTATTTGTTATTGATAGGAGATCCTATGAATAACGTTGTTACTATTGATAACAACAAGCCAATCGATCTTGCCCAAGAAACAACGTCATATGATTTAAACGGAAAAACAGCCACCAAAATAGAAGTGTCAATTGGTTCGCATACAGTAAAAATCACAAAGGGTGGAGTGCTTACTGTGAATCGTAAATTTTATGTTTCAACTGGAACGTCATTTGAGGTGCAATTGTGAGAGTAGTATTTTCTATAATATTGTTGGTGTTTTTAAGTGGTTGTGTGAAGAAGGTTAGTCAGTCCAATCTTTATTGGGGCAACTATTCGAGTACGCTTTACATGGTTAAGAAAGAACCTGGTGAAGCATCTAATCTGGCGCATGAAAAAGAATTGCAATCGATTGTGGAGACATCAACCGAAATGAATTTAAGAGTACCTCCGGGTATTTATGCCGAACTTGGGTTATTCGCAATGGAGCGAGGTGATACTGCTTTAGCTCAGAGTTATTTTGGGTTGGAGCAAGACACTTATCCGGCAGGAGCAACGTTAATGCAAAAAACGCTTAAAAACAAACTGAGCGAATCATAAGAGGGGCTATGATGAGATTACTATTACCGCTGTTGTTTAGCATTTTATTTTTATTGGCTTCAGGCTGCTCTATGAATTCTACCAAGGGTCAAGAATTTCCTGAGATGTATAATGAGAAGCCTGTGGCTATTTTGGTTATTCCGGCTATTAATCATAGTACGGCTGCTGATTCGCCTATTTTATATTCCTCTACAATTAATGAACCACTTTCGAATGCTGGGTTTTATGTTTTGCCAATAGAAGTAACGGATCGTTTTTTACGTAATGAAGGTTTTACAGATGGCGAATCTCTAAAGGATATACCGCCACAAAAATTTGCCGAACCATTTGGTGCTGATGCTGTTCTTTATGTAAATATTGAGGTATGGGACACTAACTATTATATTATAGGTGGTAATGTTACGGTGAGCACCGAGTATCAAATAAAATCGTGCAAAACTGGTGAGACCTTGTGGAATTACAAGGGCGAAATGGTTGTGAATACGGGTGATGATGGTGGCGGTGGATTACTGGCTGCCATTATTGCAACGGCCGTCGCTACATCCATGCAAGACTATGTGCCCATTGCAATAAAAATTAATCAGGCAGCATTAAAGACTGTCCCCTATGGTAAGTACAATAATATGTTTGATAAAGACATGAACCAGAGTATTAAGCTAAGTCATATTGAAAAGAAATGACCTGGCTTATATAAAGTAAAATGAAAATATTTTTTTCCCAAGCGCCGCGTGTTTCAACAAGTCTAATTTTTGCAATAGTTTTGTTGATGAGTTTCAATGGCATTGCTGCGGAGTCTTTGCCTCAAGTAAAAGACCAAATGGTTTGTCATGCAGGTAAAGTTTTGACCGTCTTAAATAAAAATTATTCAAAAAAGTCTTTAACCTGTATGAAACGATCTACCCAAGATACTCATAATTATAATAATTTGGCGGATGTTTATTCAGAAGGTTGGTTCGTTGTAGATATTAATAATTCTGATACCTGGGTATTCAATAAATAATTAGGAGTTTCTATAATGTTCAACCGTACTATTCAACACGGTCTCCTTATGGCAGTGATTTTTCCATTATCATCAAGCGTTATATCTAGAGAAATTAGTTACGATTTTATACAGGGAGCTTATTCGTCCGTTACTGATTCAAGTTTACCAAATGGTGATATTGATGGAGATGGGCTAGGTATTTCTGGTTCATTGGGTATTACTCAAAATCTTGCCATTACCGCTGGTTTTAATGCGACAAGTTTTGATAGTTATCAGGGTATTGATATCGACACCTCCGAGTTTGTATTAGGTATAACTCTTCATGCGCCAATTGCGGTGGGAACTGATGTGGTTGCTAATTTTTCAGCACTTAAAGCGAAGGTTGAGGTGACTGGTGATACGCGATCTTTTGATGAAAATGATACTGGAATTGTTGCTGGGATTGGATTGCGTCATTTGGTGACAAACTCAATTGAGGTTGATGTGGGCTTTTCGTATACAGATGTGTTTGATGATAGCTTTAATAGATTTGGGTTGGGTGCAAGATTCTATGCTAACGAAAAAGTATCTTTTGGTATTGGATATGCTACTGGAGATGATGTAGATGCGTTATTGTTGAATGTTAGATTAGATATTTAGGTACAGTAAAATTATTAACAAAAAATTCAAGGTGCCTATGCGATAGCGGTAGTCTTTTAGGCTGCCGTTTTTTTTATGCTTGATATAAAGATTCTCAAGTGTTCGTTATTGATTACCACTTCAAGCTGTCCCGAAGCTTTTTTCCAAAATTCTACTTCAACTCGAGTCGCACAGGCTCGCCGTCTCTGCCCCTCAGCGGGCCCCGATGAGTGTGACATGCATCGCCCGAAATTTTCCCGTAGGCGGGTGATTTATATGGCTGGTTTCTAAGTTGCCAATCTAATGTTATGCCAACGACCTTTATCCATGCGTTGTTGAACAAAATCTTTATATTGCGTTGGACTTGGATTAGATTTGCGCCTATGCCTCTGTAGATTACAAAACTCACAAGCCGCTACAATATTGTCTTGCTGTGAACTACCACCATGTTGATGTGCGACCAGATGCTCTCCAGTACACTTAAAGTGTTTTGCCTGTTTTTCGCTAATCTTGTATTTAGATGAGAAATATTGTGGGTCATTAGTCCACATGGGTAGTCCGCAATAATAGCAATTACCATTCTGACGAGAGAATGCTAAAGAACGGGGATATTTAAGGGGTTTTCGTGATTTACTCATATGTATCTCCAACTAGATTTAAGGTTGCCCGAGACACGTTAAAACGTAATCTTGGGAACCAGTTGAAGAGATTCAGACTGGCACTACAGCTGTCCTAAAGAATCAGCACATAGAGATAGTAATATTTTTTATAATAGTTGGCAAGGTGTAATCTGAGTCGCCCGGGCTTGCCATCTCTGCCCCACAGGGAGCGCCCATGAGCGTCGTATGCCGGGCCCGAAATTTTTCCGGAGGCGTGCGGTTTGGGGTACCTCTGGGGCTGACGGCTGTCGGGCGCGGCGGAATTTACGGCCACTATTGGCTAAAAATTGCGCTGTGATGGCTCGTTCTATGTTTTGTGCGGATGTGGCTTGAAGGGGAGTGTGGGTGAAGAGTGGCGGCACAATCCCATCTGAAAAAATCACATAACAGCTTCAGATTAAAGATTGCAGTTTAATATGGAGATAAAGTTTCTGAAGGCAGCCAGTTTTCGTCGTTAATAGATCCATCTTAGATAAATGATTTGGGCAGACTCCAAATTTTACAATCTAAAATCATGAATCTTCAAGTGTCACAGGTGTAACGAAACCTTCTGGCTTAACCGTCAGCACGGAGCAGTTCACCTCACTCAATACTTTTTCCGCAGTGTTGCCAATAATAAAACCAGGCAGACCTGTGCGGCAAACCGTGCCCATTACCAGTAGATCAACGGCTTTATTTTTAGCCAATTTTACGATAGTTTTGGCTACATCATCACTTCTCGGTAAATGCCGGCAACTTATGATACCTTTAAGGTCAACGCTGGCCAGCAACCTGTCGATGCGGGAAGCATATTCCTGTTTGTTTTGTTTGCGTATTTTATCGAGAGATTCATCACTCAAGTTGCCACGCGCTTGCATATACCCCTCGCCATATACCGACCAGACTTGAACGACATGGAGTCGGCTATCATCCATCTGTGATAGGGAACTAGCCAATTGTAAAATTAGTGGATTAAGTGAGTTATGTTCAACATCAGGAAAATCGCTTGAGATATCAACAGCAGCCATAATCTTTTTGTATTTTGTACGTTTTGCGGATTTAACCACCCAAACCGGACAGGGACATTTACGCATCAGATGCATGGATGTACTACCAAATAACCGTTTCCTAATACCACTTTTACCTTCTGCCGCGAGAATCACTAGATCATGCTTGCCACGCAGAACCTGACGGATAACCTCCAAAAAAGGTGTACCAGCAATAACCATTGATTCTGCTTCAACACCTTGTTTACGGATATCTGCAACAAGTGCATCGACTCTTTTCTGTTTATCATCGATCACTAGCTGAAAAACTTCCTGAGGCGTAATAGCAGTAATTACCATACTCATATTTGTAGGAATTTCTTTGACTACTGTAATCACCGTCAACTTAGCTCCATTCTGCTGTGTCAGGGACACTGCACGCTCTACCGCCATGTGCTGTTTTGTATCAAAATCACAAACCAGAAGAAGTTTTTTAAATCTTTTCATATCATTTCCTCCTACTTAATCATTTAACTAGCGGCATAAATTTCTGACGATGAATACTGAAACTGCATCAATCTAAATCTGACACGACAGCATACACTTTCAAAAAGAAACCGCTCCGCATAATAAGTACATCACATACAACTAAACTGTATTAATTTTTTACATAAAAAACTTTGTTTAAAATCAAGAGTCGCGTGATTTTATAAAATACTCTGGCTAACTAGATATACAAACACTATTACCAGTATCAAAAATAACGTCATTCCAATCATCCACTGCCTAAATCGATTTTCACTTGCACCCAGAAAAGACATCATGTACCCCGTCAGCACCAGTTGGAATATAGAGAGTCGTTTTTTCGCCTACAGTAAGTTTTTATTCTGTGACTGTTTTGCAGAATTTTTACTCTACCGGTCCAATTATTCAAAGGACCGCTTTATAGAGATGTGTAGCTCACAAAGCGAATCCCATCAAGAACTACTTCGGGTGGCGATCCTTGAGCAGATTATTTATTCCGGAGTTTTTCAGTGGTCGCTTACCGACCCAGACTGTGTGAAAACTCAAAATATTTTGGATTTTAAAAACTCCATCCCTAAATACATGTAGTTTTCCACTAATAATCAAGAATTACCCCCACTAAAATATCGTTATTAGTTAGATATTGGCTGTGATTTACCACTTTCAATTTTCTAAAATAGTT
>WTCC01000187.1 GCA_013138755.1 Gammaproteobacteria bacterium | reverse complement strand
AAAAAGGCCTGCTCGAAATCGTCATGGCGACCCATGCCGGAATGACAACCGTAGAGTTTGAACAGGTTGTCAGTGACTGGCTGGCCAAAAATAAACACCCACGTTTTAACAAACCGTATACCGAGATGGTCTATCAGCCGATGTTGGAGCTGCTTGATTTTCTGCGTGCTAATGGTTTTAAAACATACATTGTTTCTGGTGGTGGTATCGAATTTATGCGGCCCTGGACGCAGTCTGTTTACGGTATTCCATCTGAGCAGGTCATCGGTAGCAGTATTAAAGTGTTATACAAATTACGTGACGGCGTACCTGTTTTAGAACGTCTGCCAGAGATTGATTTTATCGATGATAAAGCTGGTAAACCCGTGGGTATCCATAAATTTATTGGTCGTCGCCCAATCGCGGCATTTGGTAATTCTGATGGTGATTTGCAGATGCTGCAATGGACAGGTGGTGGTGACGGGCAGCGACTGATGATGATCGTCCATCATACGGATGAAAAACGTGAATGGTCTTATGATAAGGAATCACATATTGGACGCCTCGATAAAGCGCTTGAGCAAGCTGGTAAAAACGGCTGGTCTGTTGTTGATATGAAACGGGACTGGAAACGTATCTATAAATTTGAGTGACAGCACTTCGTGTGTTGTTTATTTGAATTGCTCAAGTATTACCTCATGAAGTCTGGCAGATGAAGATGTTCGTTCAAATTATAATTCTATTACTTTTGTCCATGCAGGTTTATGCCGCTAGTGACTCTGCAAGCTATGTTGGTAGAGAAACCTGTAAATCGTGCCATATAGAACAGGATAATTTATGGCAGGGTTCGCATCACGATCTAGCGATGCAGCATGCCAGTGAAGAAACCGTTTTCGGTAATTTTTCCAATGCCACTTTTAGCTATGCCGGAATTTTTAGTAAATTTTATAAACAGAAAAACAAATTCATGGTGCAAACCGATGGCCCGGATGGAAAGTTGCATGATTACGAAATTAAATATACCTTCGGTGTTACACCATTGCAGCAATATCTGATCGAACTAGATGATGGCAAGTTGCAGGCACTTTCTATCGCATGGGACACAAGGAAAAAAGCAGAAGGTGGACAACGTTGGTTTCATCTTTATCCAGATGAAGAAATCACTTTCGATGATGAGCTCCACTGGACTCGTCCATCGTTTAACTGGAATGGTATGTGCGCGGAGTGTCACTCGACCAATCTAAAGAAAAATTACGACACTAAAACCGATTCATTTAAAACCAGCTGGTCTGAGATCGATGTTTCCTGTGAAGCCTGCCATGGCCCGGCATCGGATCATCTCGTCTGGGTGCAAGAAAAGAAACAAAGCACTATAGCAAATAAAGGTTTTGATTTACTGTTCGATGAACGTAAAGATGTTCATTGGAATATAAACAAGGACACTGGTAGTGCTCTTCGTAACCAGCCTCGTGCCAGCAGTAAAGAAATTGAAGTCTGCGCGCAGTGTCACTCTCGTCGCAGCGCGATATCCGATGATTATTCGCCAGGTAAACCTTTTATGAATCATTACATTCCGCGACTATTAGACGAGGGTATGTATTATGCTGATGGTCAGATTCAGGATGAAGTTTATGTCCATGGTTCATTCTTACAGAGCAAGATGTATCACAAAGGCGTTACCTGTAGTGATTGCCACGAACCACACAGTTTAGAGTTACGACAAGAAGGCAACGGAGTATGCCTACAATGTCATGCGACCGAAAAATTTGATAATAAAAAACGTCATTTTCATCATACCGATGGTAAAGGAGGGCAGTGTGCCGAGTGCCATATGCCACAACGCGATTATATGGTTATTGATGGACGGCATGATCACAGTATCCGAATTCCCCGTCCTGATCTATCGGTAGCTCTTGGTACGCCAAATGCCTGTAATCAGTGTCACGAAAATAAACCTATTTCATGGGCGGCGACTGCAGTAAAAGGTTGGTATGGAAAGTCTAATAAAGGACATCAGCAGTATGCGTTTGCTCTTGATGCCAGCCGAAAAGGAAAGGTTAATGCAGGTGAACTACTCACAAAGTTGATAAGAGATAATGAAACGCCAGATATCGCACGTGCATCTGCGCTGAGCGGATTCACATCCTATCTTGATAAGTCAAATTTCGATGTTCTTCAAGAAGGCTTAATAGATGAGGATGCAACCGTACGCCTGGCCAGTGTCTCTGCACTGGAAGGTTTGCCTCAGGCCATGCTGGCGCAACTTGCATTTCCACTGCTCGATGACCCGGTAAGGTCTGTTCGCATTGAAGCGGCAAGAGTGTTGGCGCCTGTGCCTGTGGGGCAGTTGCAAGGGGAATTGCTAAAAATATATAACCGTGCAGCAAAAGAATATATCCACTCTCAGCAAGTTAATGCTGAACGTCCGGAAGCGCAGTTTAATTTAGGTAACTATTATGCAGCGAAAGGTGAATATGACAAAGCGATAGCTGCGTATAAAAAGTCGATTCAGCTTGAAGATGTTTTTGTACCTGCATACATAAATCTAACTGATCTCTATCGGTCGCAGGGTGATGATGACGCTGCCGAAATGTTACTGAAAAGAGCTATAGAGATAGCGCCAAAAAATGCCGATGTACATTATGCGCTTGGGCTGTTGAAGATACGGCAGAAAAAAAATACAGAAGCATTAAAACTGTTACAGCGTGCAGTGGTATTTGATACGTCTAATGCGCATTATGTCTACGTGTATGCTATTGCTTTAAATTCCACAGGGCAGAAGGATGTGGCGATTGAAGTTCTTCGTGGTGCCAATGAAAGATTCCCTCAGGATGCCAATATTCTCGAAGCGTTAATCGCATTTCATCGTGATGCTGGTAATGAGTTTGCCGCTCAAACATTAATGAAGAAATTACAAAAATTAAAGTGATTACCTGAATTAATTAGC
>WTCC01000320.1 GCA_013138755.1 Gammaproteobacteria bacterium | reverse complement strand
TGTTCGTGTTTTAAAAATAATTGTGGGAATATTACTCCTCGGTAACTGCTCCTGCGTTACCCTACTACCGTCCATCCGTGGACATATGGATTTCCCGCACTTCCCACGTCCATGTGGGTCGTTTGCTTGATTGTTATTGGACGTTGAATCGGAAATCGAGGCGGTTACTGCGTTACGTGTAATGTTTAATATCACCTGAATCAGCATTGATTCATCAGCATGTAATTCGGGAATGCTGGGGTCATAATCAGCCATTATTAAAAGCTGATCATTTTCTGCCAGAACCAGTTGACGTACATGTTCTAAAATTTTGTGTATGTTTACATCACTTTTTGTAGGAATATCTTTTGGCCCCACCATTCGGTCGAGCAGGTTCTTTAAACGGTCGGTTTCATTAATAATGATTTGAGTGAACTGTTTGTTCTCGCTGCTATTTGGACCATTTTCAAGTTCTCTTTCGAGTAACTGCGCTGCACCTCGAATCCCCCCCAGTGGATTTTTTATTTCATGTGCCAGTCCTCGTAATAGACTTTTACTGGCTTCATACTGGCTGAGTATGCTGTCTTCGTGTGAAAGTTTGTGTTGTGTTTTTAAACGAATAAATTCGAGTAATAAAAATTTGCCTTTATCCTGGTATTGAATCGGTGATACAGAATAATCAACATCTATGATCTGGTGATGATGCAGGCGCAGTTGATTATCATACACGGTATAAGGGTGCGCTGAGATAAGAGACCGCTCCAGGCGATCAAAAAATTCATGTTCATTGATGATCAGCTGACGAATATTTTTTTTAACTGCGCGATTATTGCTGATATGAAATAACATCTCAGCGGCCGGGTTGATGCACATGATTTGCAAATTTTCGCCAATTACGATGACGGCAGAGTGCAGATTGTCAACAATTGTTTGTGGAGAATTGTATTCAGTGGAGACCATAGAATGCTACATGCAATAACTGAACCAGTTTTTTAGGGTCAGAATAATTGAATTATTATAGATAAAACAACAGGTTAAAATAGTCAGAGTGATATTTCCAGATAACGTTGAAAATAGGTAGTGACAATCCTTATTGTATCGCACCATTGTGGTGCAAAGCTAGCTGGTTTGACTTTTATCGTGCCTGTTTTCGAATGACAGTGTGTTGGATATAAACGGTGACCGTTTTTGTGCGTTTTATAATCTTGCCTTTTTTGTTCCGGATCTGCGCCTGAAGTTTGTGTTCGCCGCGATCGGCCCGTCCAATTTGCAGTGACAGGCTCTGGCTATTTTTAACCAGTGGTTTGCCGTCCATCATTAACCAGATTTTATGACCTTCTGCAGTGGCCAATGCAGGATTAAGTTGTAGTGAAACCGTTAGTGCAGGCTCATTCCAGATGGTCTGCTCGTTTTTTGGTGCGGTGATACTAAATTTTTTGTATTTTGTTTCAGCCTGTTTTTCTTCTTCGACAACTTTCTGTTTGGGTTTGACTTTAGGCGCATCAATAATCGTTATTGGTGGCGGCGTGATTTTTTCAGCATTTTCAAATGGTGTGTCAGAATAAAGCACATTGCCATCTTCATCCAGGCCTTTATATAATCCTGCATGTGAAGTAAAGGTAAACAGAAGTAACGCTGCCAGCAAACTTTTTATAATTGTATGTTTCATTATTTCAAGCATAGCTTTTGTTTAAGTTCATGGCAACAAAAAAGCCCCGCACATAATTTTATGTGCGGGGCTTTTTAATATAAGCAGGTATTCTTCAGCAGGTCTGTTCGCAGAAAAACTCTGCAGTGTTAGCCAAACCCTGATATGAGAGCCAGCTTACTATTATACGCTATAGTACATATCAAATTCACAAGGATGTACAGACGCACGGTAACGCTGAACTTCTTCACTCTTCAGCTCGATATAGCCGTTGATAACGTCATCGTCGAATACACCGCCTTCTGTTAAGAATGCGCGATCTTCATCCAGTGCTTTTAATGCTTCATCGAATGAGAATGCAACCTGTGGAATTTTTGCTTCTTCTTCAGGAGGCAGGTCATACAGGTCTTTATCTGCAGATGCGCCTGGATCAATTTTATTTTTGATGCCGTCAAGGCCAGCCATTAGCATGGCAGCAAAACAAAGGTAAGGGTTTGCTGTGTTATCACCGAAACGAACTTCGATACGACGTCCTTTAGGGTTTGATACGTGTGGAATACGGATAGCAGCAGAGCGGTTACGGGCAGAATAAGCCAGCATAACAGGCGCTTCAAAACCAGGGACTAAACGTTTGTAGCTGTTGGTTGAGGCATTGGCAAATGCATTAAGTGCTTTAGCGTGTTTGATAATGCCGCCGATGTAGTACAGCGCATCCTGAGATAAGCCGCCATACAGGTCGCCAGAAAACGTATTTTCGCCATCTTTGAAAATAGACTGGTGAACGTGCATGCCGTTACCGTTATCACCAACCATAGGCTTTGGCATGAAGGTTGCAGTTTTGCCATAAGCATGGGCAACGTTATGTACCACATATTTGTAAATCTGTACTTCGTCAGCTTTACGTACCATAGTATTAAATACTGCGCCAATTTCACACTGACCAGCAGTACCTACTTCGTGATGGTGTACTTCTGTTTCAGCGCCCATTTCTTCCATAACTAAACACATAGAAGAGCGCAGATCCTGCAATGAATCGATAGGAGGCACGGGGAAGTAACCGCCTTTAACGCC